>JBBIQF010000205.1:5731-10533 GCA_037442445.1 Planctomycetaceae bacterium | reverse complement strand
CCGGTCTGCGTTCCAGGCCGGGCTGGGAGTCGCCGGGGTGGGCAGCGGCACGCCGGCCGCCGCCGGGGTGGCCGCCAACTTCCGGCTGGGCGACGCCCTGTTCCAACCGCGGATCGCCGAACAAGAACTCGCCGCCCGGCGGCACGCGTCCACGGCAACCACCCACGATTTTCTGTTGCAGGTCGCCCTGGCCTACGTGGACCTCTTGCGGGCGCACCAGAAGCAGGCCATCGCCGAGGACACCCTGCGGCACGCGGAGGAACTAGCCAATCTGACGGCGGCCTTTGCCCGTGCAGGGCAAGGCTCTCAGGCCGATGCGGACCGTGCGCAAACCGAGTTGGCCCTGCGGAAAAACGCGGTCCGGCAAGCCGCTGCGGAAGCGCGCGTGGCTTCGGCCCGGCTGGCCGAACTGCTCGATCTGCCTCCAGAGCAGGTGTTGGTGCCCGAGGAGACCGGGCTGGCTCCGGTGGAGGTGGTTCCGCAGCAAACGCCCGCCGCCGAGTTGGTTGCCTTAGGGCTGTCCCGCAGGCCGGAACTGGCCGCCGCCAGCCACCTCGTGGCGCAAGCGGTCCAGCGCCTCCGCCGCGAGCAGTATGCCCCGTGGCTGCCCAGCGTAATCCTGGGGGTCAGCCAAAGCGCCTATGGGGGTGGGCTGGGGTCCCGGGTGGAGGAACTGCATGGCCGGCTGGACCTCGACGCCGCCGCATACTGGGAACTCCGCAACCTTGGGGCCGGGGAATATGCCGCCCGGCAAGCCGCCCGCTCGCGGCTCGAGCAAGCCCGGCTCGAGCAGGTGCAACTGATGGACCGGGTCGCGCGGGAAATCGTCGAGGCCCACGCGCAATCCCAGTCGCTTCGCCAGCAGATCGACACCGCCGAGGCCGGCCTCCGCAGCGCCACCGACTCGTACCGGAGAAACCTGGAACGCATTCGTGGCGGGCAGGGTTTGCCCCTGGAACTGCTCCAGGCCATCCAGGCCCTGGACCTCAGCCGCCAGGAATACCTCCGTGCCGTGGCCGACTACGACGCCTGGCAGTTCCGCCTGTACCGGGCCACCGGCTGCCCGATTGCCAGCGATCTCCGCATTTCGCCGTAACCGGCCCGGGGGCGCAGCGGGCCCGTAGCGCGCCACGCCTGGAAAGATTCCTCTGTCCGGCCGCCATCCGCCGCCTGGCACCCGATGTTCGCCAGCGGCCGGCACACGCCGGGCAACAGCAACGGCGGGGCACGCCCGCAGCGCTTGCTTGCCTTTTGGCCGGCATGTAAGATGAAGCCGGCAATCGGGGGTCGCCGTTGCCGGCTCCCACATCACCGCGTGGTTTTTGGGGCGTGATCGCCGCGCTGGCCCGGCACCCCGGCTCTCCTTGAAAGGCGGCTCATCATGGCATGTCGCATCGCTCGACCCCTGTGTGTGGTATTGTGTGTCTGCCTGCTATTGGGTGGCTGCGGGCGAAAAGGTCCCCCCCGCAAGGAAACCTTCCCGGTCAAAGGCACCTTGCTTATCGACGGCAAGCCGGTGGGCAACGTGGCCGTCCGCTGCGTCTCGGTGCAGAAGCTCGATGCCACGACGCCCCCATCGGCCACCTTCACCCGCGACGATGGGACATTCGAGATTTCTACTTACGAGAAGTCCGACGGCGTGCCCGAGGGCGAATATGTGCTCACCTTCCAGTGGGGCGAGCACAACCTGATCAGCGGCACTTACGCAGGCGACAAGCTGGGCGGCCGGTATGCGGATGCCAAGAAGTCCACCAACCGTTTCAAGGTGGAAAAGGGCAAGCCGGTGGACCTGGGCAAAATCGAACTGACGACCAAATAATGGGCGTATAACCGGCGGGGCAGGGCGGGCCTGCCCGCCGGCCTTTTGGGGCCGGGGTGTGCCTTGCAGCGCGGGCAGGCCGGCCCAGGGGCGAGGACCGGTATTCGGGTTACGAACATCCCTTGTTTTCCGGAGCACGAGCTACCATGCGCATCTCTTGCCGAACCGTGTTTGGCCCGGTCGTGGCCGGCGTGCTGGGCCTTTGGGCTGCCGCCTTTCTGCCCGCCCAGGAAGAACCGCCGCGAACGATTCCCCAGTACGTTTCCCGGCCGGACCCGGCCTTTTCGTGGCACATCGTGGCCGAGCGGCCAGCAGGTTCCACGCGCGTGTGGGAACTGGAACTGGTTTCGCAGCAGTGGCACGGCATCGTGTGGAAGCACGTGCTGGTGGTGTTCGAGCCGGCCGAGGTCCGGTACCCCAAGCACATGATCCTGTTCATCACCGGCGGTTCGACGGGTTCGCGGCCGCGGGAGGAAAACCTGCGCGTGGGCCAGACCCTGGCCGCCAAGGCCCAGGCCCGCGTGGCCATGCTCCACCAGGTCCCCAATCAGCCCCTGTTGGGCGACCACAAGGAGGACGACCTGATTACCGAGACCTGGCTGCGGTACTTGCAGTCGGGCGATATCACTTGGGTGCTCCAGCTTCCCATGGTCACCAGCGCCGTGCGGGCGATGGATGCCCTGGAGGCCTTCGCCCGCGACGAAAAGCTGCCCCCGGTCGAAGGCTTCGTGGTCACCGGCGCCTCGAAGCGGGGATGGACCACCTGGCTCAGTGCCGTGGCCGACCGCCGCGTGGTCGCCATCGCCCCCATGGTGATCGACATGCTCAACCTCCGCCCGCAGATGCAGTACCAGATCGAAACCTGGGGCCGCTACAGCGAGGAGATCCACGATTACACGAGCAAGGGCCTGGTCCACGACCGGCCCTTATCCCAGCGCGAAGCCGAACTGCTGCGCCTGGTGGACCCCTATACCTACCGCCAGCAACTCACCCTGCCCAAACTCTTGATCCACGGGACGAATGACCCGTATTGGGTGGTGGACGCAGCCCGGCTTTATTGGGACGGCTTGGTGGGGCCTAAATATTTGCTGGAAATCCCCAACGGCGACCACGGACTTAAAGGCGGGCAGGAGCTGGCCATTTCGACCCTGGCCGCGTTCTTCCGCCACGTCGCCGGCAACAAGCCCTGGCCCCAGTTGCAATGGACCCACGGCGAGGAACCCGAGGCCCTGGTGTTGACCGTCCGCTCGTCCATGGCGCCGCGGGAGGCCCGGCTGTGGTGGGCCCGCTCCAACACCAAGGACTTCCGGCAATCGCGGTGGGAAAGCCAGCCGATGCAAAAAACCGGCGAGGGCTTCGTCGCTCGGATCGAAAAGCCCAAACAGGGGCACGCCGCCCTGTTTGGCCAGTTGCACTTCGATATGGAGGGCCTGGGCTACGCCCTCTCGACACTGGTCCGCCGCCAGTGAACTTGTGGCTTGGCGTGCTGGATTGGCGTTGCCCTTCGCCAGGTCCTGCCAGGGGCTGTTGCCGGCCCTTCGGGCTTCCGCAAAAACGCCGCGCCCGCCAGGCGGTATCTCGGCCCTGTTGATGGGGACGATGGCTCCGGGGTGTGTGGGCTGAGGGGGCTTTGGAACCGGCGGAACGCGCGGTTGCGGGTTCTGCACAGAGGGGGCGGGTGGCCGGCTACGGGCCTTGCCACGAGCGCTCGGCGGCCTGGTAGCGCTGGCGGGTGGCGGGATGGATGGCCACGTCGATGGCCTGGCGGTTCCAGCGGCGGGCCTCTTCGGGTTGCCGGGCCTTGTGGAATTCCTTCGCCAGTTCGTGGAGGGTGCGGGCGATGTCGGCCCGATCGGCCGGCAGCGGCTCTTTCCCCTCCAGCACGCGGGCGAAATCCTCGGCCGCCTCGCGCAACTGGCCGGTGAGTATCCGCACGGTGCCGCGGCCATAATAGGCTTCGGGCAGGGTGAACCACGGGTCGGGCCAGCGGGGATAGGCATCGATGGCGCGGCTGTAGGCCGCCACGGCCGCGGCATAGGCCGCCTTGGCGTCTTCGTTGTCGGCCAGCAGGGTTTCCACGCCGGCCAGGAAGAAGTGCGCATCGGCGTTGTCGGGGTTCTTCTTGGCCGCCTCCTGGAAATCCTGCCTGGCCTGGCGGAGCAGTTGGGTCTTTTGTGCGGCGGGCGTTTCGCGGCGGATGGCCATGCGCTGCCGCAGTTCGCCGCGGAACACCAGGTCTTTATCGACCGCATCGCCTCCCAGGGCGATGGCCTGCGAGATATCTTCCAGCGCTCCTTCGAAATCGGGGATGTACCGCCGCAGGGCGCCCCGCCGGCTCCACAGGAGCGAGCGTTTGGGGTCGTGCTGGACCGCGCGATCCAACTGGGCCACCGCCTGTTTCAATAGGGCGGTGGCCTTGGACTGGTTGACGCCATCGCCCGACGAGGCCGCGCGGCGCATCAGTTCCTTGGCCTCGTCGGCCAGGCCGGTGGCCACGCCCAAATAGGCGTCGGCGTATTCGGGCCGGCTGTGGTACCCCAGGTGGCCGTTGGCATCCAGTTTGGCGGCCATTTCGAAGGCCTGGGTCGCTTCGCTGAATCGTTTGCTCTTCGCCAGTGCCACTCCGAGATAGAACCGGGCCGATGCATCTTGCGGGGCGGCCTGGACGGCGGCGGCGAGGTGCTCGAGGGCTTCGTCCACGAGATCCAGGCCCAGGCATGCCCGGGCCAACTGCACGCGGACCTGGGCGTTGTTGGGTACAGTCTGGACGATGTTCAACAGTTCGCGCCGGGCGGCATCCCACTGGCCTTGTTGGAGGAGTTTTTCGGTTTGGGGCAACATGGGCCGGCCGGTGCCCGCAGCCGTGCCCGTTGTGGCGGCATCCGAATCGACCCGGACCGGGCCGTGGAATTCCGTTCCTCAGCATCGGCTCGAGAGGCTGAAATCCACGCTCACCTCCTCCCCGCTGGTGTTCGTGTAGCTC
>JBBIQF010000205.1:0-5721 GCA_037442445.1 Planctomycetaceae bacterium | reverse complement strand
GCGGCATCGCGGGGGTGGTCTTTCTCGGGCAGGGGTTCGACGGCAGGCCGGGACGCTCCGTTTGCGGAAACTTCAGGCCCAGCGGATTGGGCGACCTCGGCGGGCGGGGGTGCGGGTTCCGGCCGCATGCCTGGAAGGAGGTAATAGCCCAGCGTGCCGAGGGCCGCGAGCACGACGGCGGCCATGACCCATTGTGCAAGGCGGAGGGCCTTGGACCGCGGCGGGCGGGCCGCCGGGGTGGCCATCTCGCCCAGGGCGGCCGAGAGGGCTTCGACCATTTCGGTGGCCGAGGCGTACCGGGCGGCGGGGTCCAGCGCGGTGGCGCGGCGGAGTACGGCCTGCTCGGCCGGGCCCACCAGCGAAAAATCCAAGTCGCCTTTCCGAACGGCCTCGATCACCCCAAACGCCGACTGCTCGCCGTAGGGGAGCGAACCGGTGCGGAGTTCATAGTACGTGATGGCCAGGCAGTATTGGTCGGTGGTGGGGCTAGGCTTGCCGTCCAGCAGCTCTGGCGCGGCATAGGCGATGGTTCCCATGGCGGCCGCGGTCTTGCGCACGGCACCGACCATATGGGCCAGCCCGAAATCGCACACCTGGGCCGCCCCGCCGACGATAAGGATGTTCAGCGGTTTGATGTCGCAGTGGACAATCGCGCCGGTGCCGGTGGCCAGGGCATGGACGGGGCGGTTCAGGAAGTCGATGGCCCGGGCCGCGTCCCGGAGATATGCCATCAGTTCGTCGGCAGGGATGCCGGAAAGTCCTTCGGCGCGGCATTCCTCCAGGCGTTCGGCCAGGCTCTTCTGGCCCAGGCCCATGGCGATGATCAGCTCGGTGGCCCGGGGGGCGGGCTCTGGGGGGGCGGCGATCGTGTTGGCCACCCCGTGCCGGGCGATTTCCTGCGAGGCCAGTAGCGCGGTATCCTCCTCGCCCAGCAGGGTTCCGTCCTCGCGTTTGGCCCACAGGCCCACGATGGGCGTGAGGTTGGGGTGATGGATGCGTTTGACCAGTTGCATGGCACGGACTTCTTTGAGCCCGTGCGCTCCGGAGCCGCTGAGGTCGACGATCTTGATGGCGGCCTCGGTGCCGCCCGGCCCGGTGGCATGCCAGACCTCACCGATGGCCCCCTGGCCCAGAAAACGGACCAGGCGGAAGCCGGGGACCGCCTCGTCGCCTTCCCGGTACTTGCGTGCCATGACCGTCCTACTCCCGGGAGGCCGCGTGGGGTCACGGCCGATCCCTCAACGCCTGTCCGACACACCCGGCCAGCGCCCCGGGTTATGCATCCAACCCCTGGCGGCGGGTTTGGTGCGTGCAGAGCACGCACCCTACTTGGCCACGCCGATGCCTGAACCATCGGCCGAGGTCAGCGGGATGGTGACCAGGAAGTTCGTGGGGCCATCGGCCGCCGCCTTATCCATCACCAGGCACACCGCCAGCGTGCCGTCGCCTTCCTTGGGCAGTTCCAAGGTCGCCGACTTGGGCTGGCGGGCTTTGACATCCTCGGCCAGTTGTTTCTGCTCGTCCGGCTTGCCGAGGTCGCGGAACCGCACCACCTGGTCGCGCTTTTCGATCTGCTTTTCCTGGTACGATTTCAGGTTGGCCTCGACCGTGGCGTTCAGGCGGTTCTTGACCTCCTGTTCCTCGGGCGTGTACACCGCATTGGGATCGTTGAACTTGCTCAGCACGCTCCCGAGGACTTTCAGATCGGAGACCGGCTTGTCGGTGGCGACCACCAACAGCCGCTCCTCGCCCGGCGGCTTGACGAACTCGAAGAAGCCGTCGGCCGGCAGGGTGACCGCGACCCCGCTTTCCACCGGCTTGGGCTCAGCGCCTTTGCGCGGGTAGAGGAACACCTGCTTCTTGCTGGCGCCGACGTGGTAGATGTAGATGAACGACTTGGTGTACGGCTCGATACTCAGGCGGATGCGGTCGCCCACCTTGAAGGCGTAGGTCTTGGGGTCCACCACTTTCTCGACGGCCTTGCCATCGGGCTGGGCCTCGTACAAGAGCACGCGGTATTTCAGGGCGGTCACTTTGGCCGCAGGCACATCGAACCCGATCAGGCGGGCGATGTCGTGGCCTTTGCCTTCGTCGAAATACTGATCGCACAGGTCGCGGAAGCGGACAGGGGGCTGGGCCCAGGCACCTGCGGTGGCCACCAGCAAGGCCGCGGCAAGCAGCGATCGGATGCCGGCCCGGAGGCGTTGCAGAAGCGTGTTCATCGGCATTTCCTTTCCGGCGTTGAGGCCCTTGTGCGGCCCATGTCAATTGTAGGCCAAAGACGGCCCGCAGGCGAAACGCACCCGCCATGGCGGCGAGGGCCGGCCTGGTCGGCCGCGCACGGCCGAATCCCCACCACCCGCGTGGTAACCACGTCCGGCGGGGGCCCGGCTGCACGAGAACCCCAGGCCACGGCCCCCCCTCGCCCAAGGGAGGCGATAGCTCTATTTCCATTATCGCCCGCTTTGGCAGAAAGTTGCTTGGCCAGCGCACAACTCGCCCCGCTTTGGGGCGGATAATACATTCGGCCCACCATGATGGGCCAAACCGGCGGGCTTTGGCTGGCCGTGCCCGCGCCAGGTTCCAGCCTGGCCTGCCCAACCGCGGAGGGAATGCTTCGATGCGTGCGATACTGGCACTCGGTTTAGGCGGGGTGATAAGTGTCTTGCTGGCCGGATGGGCTGGGGGCTTTCGGCCGGTCAGTCGGCCGGTTGCCGGGCCGCAGCCTGCCGGGCCCGCCTCGGCCGCCGTAGCGCCGGCCCCTGGCGCGGTCGGGCCGCCGTCGTTGTCATCTTTCTTGTCTTTTTCCGCCGGAGAGGTCTCGCCGGCCTCCCAAGCCGCCCCGCCCCAGCAGCTCGCAGCTTTTGCATCCGCCCAGGGGGAAGACGAAGGCTTGGCGACTGCGGCCCAGAAGGCCGCTGCCCCCCGCAGCCGCGATCTGATCTTCGCGCCTTCCGGCGAGCCGGAACTGCGGATCAATGTCCCCGGGCATACCGGCAGCGTGCGGGCCTTGTGTTTCACGCCCGATGGCGTCCGCTTGTGCTCCGGGGGCTGGGACAAGGTGGTGCAGGTCTGGAACCTGCGTGCCGCCACGCGCGACCTCCAGGGGGTGTTTTTGCGCGAGCGGACCCTGCGGTGGCAGGTGGCCCGCGGACCGCTGGGCCAGGTCCATGCCCTGGCCATGTCGCCCCGGGAGGGCTGGTTGGCCCTGGCGGGGCACTCGGCCATGGGCAGCCTGGGCGAAATCCTGCTGGTCAACCCGCTGAGCGGAACGCTCCAGCACGTGCTCGATGGCCACCGCCAGGCGGTCTGCGCGCTGGCTTTTTCCGGCGACGGGGCGTATCTGGCCTCGGCCGATGTCCAAGGCCAGGTCATCCTCTGGCCATCGCCCGGCTGGAAGCCCCGCACCTTGTATGCGCCGGATGAGAAGACCTATGGCCCCCCGAGGGCCCAGAAGATCGCGGCCCAGTTGCACTTCCGGCCCCTGGCCTTTGCCGCAAGCGATGTCATCCTGCCGGTGAACGTGGGCGAAGATGCGTCGGGCCAGCTCCTGTGGAGGCTCCAGCGCGTGCCCGTCGCCCAGCCGGAGCAGGCCCACACCTTCGACACCACGCACCAGGGCATGGTCACGGCGGTGGCTGCCTCGCGTGACGGCCGGCACCTGGCATCGGCCGACCTGGCCGGCCACCTCTACCTTTGGGACCTGCGCACGCGGGCGGTGCGGCCGGTGCAGCCCGGGGCCACGGTGCTCAGCCTGGCCTTTACGCCCGAGGGAGACCGCTTGATTGCTGGCACCGCCCAGCGGGCCGGCAACGGCACAGGCGAGTTCCAGGTATGGGACGTGGCCGCGGCCAGGCTGCTGCGGCGCCGCAACACGGCCGACCATGTTACCGCCTGCGCGGTGAGCCCCGATGGCCGGCAGGTGGCGTACACCGGCGGCCAGGACTTCGAGGTGTTCGTCGAACCGTTGGACGCAAGCCCCGGGCCGGTGGTGCTCGGGGGCAAGGGGCGGCGGATTCTGAAGGTCGCTTTCGCCCGCGATGCGCCGTTTTATCGCGTCGCCTTCGGGACCCGGCTCAACCAGCGGGGTTTCAACGATTACGGCGATTTGGAGCGGACCTTCGATGCCCAGCGCTTGGAACTGGGACCGCAGGCCCAGCTTGAGCCCCAGGCGTGGATCACCGGCCAGACCTACGCGGGCACTTGGAGCGTCCAGTGGCAGCCGCACGGGCTTCAGCTTTTGCGCGATGGCCAGCCGCGGGGCACCGTGGCGTTCCGCACGGCATTGCAAGAGGGATCGCCCCGCTCGTACTGCTGGATTCCCGACGCGCAGGGCAATCCCTGGGCGATTGCCGTGGGCACCGACGTGCAGAATAGCATCTACGTCTACCGGCTGGCCGAAAAGGGCGAGTGTCCTCTCGTGCGGCACTTCCGGGGCCATCAAGACGCGGTGCTTTCGCTGGCGGTGTCGCGGGATGTGCGGTATTTGGTTTCTGGCTCGGCGGACGGGACGGTGGCGTTCTGGAGCCTTTCCGACTACCAGCAAGGCGGCAGCCTCTGGGGCCGCTGGGGCGGCGAGCTGGTTGCCGAGGCCGCGGCGGGCGGTGCGCCCCGGCTTGTGGTCCGGCGGATCCACGCGGCGGGCCCGCTGTATTACAAGGGGGTGCGCGAGGGGGACACGATCACCGCTATCCGCTGGTTTGCCGAGGCCGGCGGGCAAAAGCGGTTCGAGGCCACGCGGCCCGACGACATCCTCTCGGCCTTGCGGGACATGGCGTGGGGGACGATGGTCGAGTTCCACACCAGTCGAGCCGGGGTGCCGCAGACGGGGTTCCAGCTCCGGCCGGCCTGGCCCGCGCTGGCCAGCTTGTTCGTCAGCGCCGACCAGGAATGGGCGTTCTGGACGCCGGAGGGGTATTTCGATGCCTCGGTCAACGGGCACACGCTGTTCGGCTGGCAGGTGAACCAGGGGGTGGAGCGGTTGCCGGCTTTCTACCGGGCCGACCATTTCCGCCAACGCCTGGAGCAGCCGGGGGTGCTGGAGCATCTGCTGGAGGCGGGGAGCCTGCCCGAGGCGTTCCGCCGGGCCGAACTCAAGCCCGCCGAGGACCTGCCGGGGGCCGTCGGACACCATATCCTCCAATCGCCGGCTTTGGAAATCCTGCAACCCGAGTTCGATGCCGAGGTGGCCGGCAACGAGGCCCGGGTGCTGGCCCGGGTGCAAGTGCCGCGGAGTACCGAGTTGGTCGAAGCCAAGATTTACGCCAACGGCGTGGCCGGCCGCGACCGCCGCCTGGTAGCCCAGCGCCAGACCGAGCGGTACGTGGAACACACTTATCAGTGGCGCGTGCCGCTGCCGGCCGAAGAAACCAGCCTCATCCAGGTCATCGTCGGGACCAAGGCCGAGGTTACTGCCTCCGGCGACCTGGTGGTCCGCCGCCGCAACCCGCAACCGCCCAAACAGCGCAGGATGTACCTCTTGGCCGTCGGGATCAATCGCTATGCCGATCCCAAGGTGCCGCCGCTGGAGTTCTCCACCCGCGACGCCACGGCATTTTGCGAAGTGCTCAGGCGGCAGAGCCAGGGCCTTTACGAGATCGTGGCCCAAACCATGCTGTTCAACGAACAGGTTACCCCGGCCGCCTGGCGCCGAACCCTGGAGGAATTGCAGCGGCGGATGCGCGACCAGGCCGGCCCGGACGATCTTTTGGTTCTATTCCT
>JBBIQF010000204.1:0-10568 GCA_037442445.1 Planctomycetaceae bacterium | reverse complement strand
CACCAGCGGGAACATGCCGGTCGGCCGTTCCTCCTCTACCTGGCGTTCACGGCCCCGCATTTCCCGCTGCATGCCCGGCAAGACGATATCGCCCGGTACCGCCAGCGGTTCCGCCAGGGGTGGGACCAACTGCGGCGCGAGCGTTACCAGCGGATGCGCAGCATGGGTCTAGTGGGCTGCGAGCTGCCGGCCCTCGAGCCCGGCGTGGTGCCCTACTGGAACCTTCCCGAGGCGGAGTTGCAAAGGCAGATCGGCCCCGGCGAGATCGGCCGGGCCGTGCCCTGGGACAGCCTCTCCGACGTGCAAAAAGAGTTCCAGGCCACGAAGATGGCCATCCACGCGGCCATGATCGACCGCATGGACCAGGAACTTGGGCGGGTGCTGGAGCAGATCCGGGCCATGGGTGCGCTGGACAACACGGTGGTGATGTTCGTTTCGGACAACGGGGCCAGTGCCGAGCAGATGATCCGCGGCGATGGGCACGATCCGGCTGCGCTGCCCGGTTCCGCCCGAACTTTCCTCTGCCTGGGGCCGGGCTTTTCGGCCCTGGCCAACACCCCCTTCCGCCTGCACAAGCACTGGGTGCATGAAGGGGGCATTGCCTCGCCGTTCATTGTGCACTGGCCTGCCGGGCTGAAAGCCCGGGGCGAGCTGCGGCACACGCCCTGCCATTTCATCGACCTATTGCCCACGGTGCTGGAACTGGCCGGCGCGCATCCCGAAAGGACATGGCGTGGTGCCGAGGCCCCGCCGCTTCCCGGCCGGAGCCTGGTACCCGCCTTCGATGCCGATCGCCCCATCGAGCGCGACTATCTGTACTGGCATCATCAGACCCACCGGGCGATCCGCGTGGGGGACTGGAAACTGGTTTCGGCCGGGAGCAAGGACGCCGAAGGCCCGTGGGAGCTTTACGACCTCCGCACGGACCGCAGCGAGACGCGGAACCTGGCCCAGGTCCATCCCGAGAAGGTCCGCCAACTCGCCCAGCTTTGGCAACAATGCGAAGAGCAGTTCCGCAAGCAGGCCGGACCTCCCCCCAAGGCGGCCAAGACCGCCAAACCCGGTAAAGCCGCCAAGGCGGGCAAAGGGGCCAAGCCGGGCAAGACCAAGTCGGCAGCTAAACCAGAAGGGGGTGCCTGATCGGGGGCTTTTCGGGATTGATCATGCGCGATCCTGCGGCTCCACAAAGCGCGGGTACCTTGGCCGCACCCATGTGGCCGGGCCGCAGCCGAAGACGGCTGCACCACAATCCATAATCCATTCCATGTAGAAACGAGCTTGCCATGAACGCGATTCTCCGTGCAAGTGTGTTGGCGGCCTGGTTGGTATTGGGATGGGCGGCCCTGGGGCCCATCGCGACGCCGGCCGAGGCGGCCCCGCCAAAGCCCAACATCCTGCTTTTGTTTGCCGATGACCAGCGGGCCGACACCATCGCTGCCTTGGGCAACCCCCACGTCCAGACGCCCCATCTGGACCGGCTGGTATCGGCGGGGTATTGCTTCCGGGCCAACTATTGCTTCGGCGGCAACAGCGGCGCGGTGTGCATCCCCAGCCGCGCCATGCTGATGACCGGCAAGACCTGGTTCCACATCAACACGGCCACGTTGCAGGGAGAGAAGCTGCTGCCCGAGGTGCTTGGGGAGCACGGCTACGTGACCTTCGGCACGGGCAAGTGGCACAATGGCGAGGCGTCGTGGCGGCGGGCGTTCCAGAAGGGGCAGGCGGTGTTCTTCGGCGGCATGGCCGACCACACCCGCGTGCCGGTCCGCGACCTGGGGCCCGACGGCCGGCTGACGCCGCCCCGGGCGGGCGAGAAGTTCTCCAGCGAGCTGTTCGCCGATGCGGTCATCCGCTTCCTCCGCCAGCACGACCGCAGCAAGCCGTTCTTCGCGTACGTGGCTTTCACGGCGCCGCACGACCCACGGCAACCCCCGCCGGATTACGCAAAGATGTATTACGCCCGCCGGCCCCCGCTGCCTCAAAACTTCCTCCCCCAGCACCCGTTCGACAACGGAATGCTGGTCGTGCGGGACGAGGAATTGGCCCCCTGGCCGCGGACCGAAGCCGTGCTCCGCGACCAACTGGCCGAGTACTATGGCATGATCTCCCACCTCGACAGCCAGATCGGGCGGATTCTGGCCGCGCTGGAAGAAACCCATCTGGCCCAAGACACCATCATCATCTATGCGGCCGACAACGGCCTGGCCCTGGGCAGCCATGGCCTCCTGGGCAAGCAGAGCGTGTACGAGCACAGCATGAAGGTGCCGCTGGTTTTCGTCGGGCCGGGAATCCCCCGGGGGCAATCGAGCCAAGCGTTCACGTACCTGTTGGACGTGCTCCCCACGCTGTGCGACATGCTGGGCGTGCCGGTGCCGGAAGGCGTCGAAGGGCACAGCCTCCGCCCCCTCTGGGAAGGCAAGCAGCGGCAGGTCCGCGATTCGGTCTTCCTGCCGCTTTTGGATATTCAGCGGGCAGTGCGGGACGAGCGGTGGAAACTGATCGTGTATCCCAAGATCGGCCATATGCAACTGTTCGATCTGGCGGCCGACCGGGGCGAATGCCATAACCTTATCGATCGCCCCGAACATGCCGAACAGGTCAAGCGATTGCTGGCGCGGATGCGGCGCTGGCAGGCGGCGGTGGGCGATACGCTGGCTTTGCCTGAGAAGAACCGGGCGCCGGCCAGGGTGGACCTGTCGGGCCATGCCCGCAAGCCCGATCCGTGGCAGCCGCGGTGGATCCGGGAGAAATACTTCGGCCTGAAGGAATGACTTTGCCCGGCGGTGCGCCGCTGGGCGTGCCCGCCCAGAAAACGGGTAACAACCAGAAAACGGGTAACAAACCGTCCACGCAACAGAAACGATCCGCGTGAGAAACCAGAGCGTGTGGAGCCTGCGACATGCCGAGCGGTAGATTTTGGCCTGCGGTGGCGGCCGGGATGCTGGCCATGCTGTGCGGGATGGGGGAGGCATGGGCCGGTGCAGCCAGCACCGGACCGGCCGCGGCCGTTGCGCCGGCCTTGGGGGAGGTGCCCGCAAGAGCAGGCGCCTCCGCCCTGGAATCGATGGATTGGACGGTGATCGCGCTGTATTTCGTCGCCATCGCTGCGCTTGCGGGCTGGTCGTTCCTCAAAGCCCGCGACACGGCCGACGACTACTTTCTGGCCGGGCGCAACCTGGGTTGGTTCATCATCGCCGCTTCGATCTTTTCCTCGAACATCGGTTCGGAGCACCTGGTGGGGCTGGCCGGTTCGGGGTGCACCAGCGGCGTGGCCATGGCCCACTACGAACTGCACGCCTGGTGCCTGCTGGTGCTGGCCTGGGTATTCGTGCCTTTTTACACCCGCTCCATGGTCTTTACCATGCCGGAGTTCTTGGAGAAGCGATACTCGCCCAATGCCCGCTGGGTGTTGTCGATCATTTCGCTTGTGGCCTACGTGGTCACCAAGATCGCGGTGGGCATCTTTGCGGGCGGCATCGTTTTCTCCACGCTCTTGCCGGACTTGCAAATCCGTTTGGCCGGGCTCACCCTGGATAGCTTCTGGATCGGATCCGTGGCGGTCATCCTGCTCACCGGGCTATATACGGTCATCGGAGGCCTGCGCGCGGTGGCCTATACCGATACCCTCCAGACGTTGATCTTCATTGTGGGCTCGGCACTGGTGACGGTGTTCGGATTGATGGCGCTGGGCGGATGGTCGGAATTATACCGGCAGTGCGGGTCCGACATGTTCAACCTCTGGAAGCCGCTGGTTCCCGAGGGGATGACCGGCACCTGGGCGCCGGTGAAGGAGCCGACGCGCATCGCCTGGTATTTCAACGACCGCTTTCCGTGGCTGGGCATGCTTTTCTGCGCCCCGATCGTGGGCCTGTGGTACTGGTGCACGGACCAGTACATCGTGCAGCGGGCGCTCGGCGCGCCCAATGAGCGGGTAGCGCGGCGCGGGGTCATCGGCGCGGCGTTCATGAAACTCTTGCCGGTATTTATCTTCATCGTCCCGGGGATGATCTGTTTTGCGCTGGCCAAGAGCGGCAAGGTGGAGGGGTTGCGGCGGGAACTGATCGACGAGCCGGCCCGGGCCGCCGCTGCCGCCGCCGAAAAACTGCCGCCCAGCGCCCCGGCGGACGAGCGCCAGCGCCGCCAGGAGGAGGTCCGCCGCCGCGAGTTCGAAAGCCGCGCCCAGCGGGCCTTCCCCCTCATCGTTACCCATGTGCTCCCCGCGGGCGTCCGGGGCCTGGTAGTGGCCGGGTTGCTCTCGGCTTTGATGAGTTCGCTGGCCGGCGTGTTCAACGCCTGCTCGACCTTGTTCACCATGGACTTCTACCGCAAACTGCGGCCGGCCGCCAGCCAGCACGAACTCGTGTGGACCGGCCGCCTGGCCACGACCACCATGGTGCTGATCGGTTTGGCCTGGATTCCGGTCATCCGCGGGCAGGAAGGGCTTTATTATTACCTTCAGGCGGTGCAGGGCTATTTGGCCCCGCCCATCTTTATCGTATTCTTCATGGGGGTGTCTTATAAACGCCTCAACAGCAAAGGGTGCTTGGCGGCCTTGCTGGTGGGGTTTGCGCTGGGGATTTTCCGGCTGGCGGTCGATACGCCGGTGCTTTTGGCGCCGGCGGATGCCCGGGCCAGCGTGTACGCCCCCGGCTCGTTCCTGTGGATCGTCAACAACATTTATTTCCAGTACTACAGCGTATTGATTGCCGTGGTGTGCGCGGTGGTGATGCTGGGGGTGAGCTGGCTGACCGAGCCGCCGGAGCCCCGCCAGATCGAGGGGCTCACCTTCGGCACGGTGACCGAAGCCCAGCGCCTGGCGTCGCGGGCAAGCTGGAACTGGGTCGACGTGGCCGGCACGCTGGTGGTGCTTTCGGGCATCGCCGCCGCCTACCTGTATTTCCGCGGGTGAAGCATGAGCGTTTCGGGCCCGCCAGCGGTGGTGCTGCTCAGCGGCGGCATGGATTCGACGACCGCGCTGGCCATCGCCAAGGCGCAGGGGTATGCGGTGTACGCTTTGACCATCCGTTACGGCCAGCGGCACCAGATCGAGGTCGAAGCCGCCCGGCAGATCGCTCGGCATTTCCAGGTTGCCGGCCACGTGGTGGTGGATCTGGATTTGCGCCAATTTGGCGGGTCGGCCCTGACGGGCGACGCGGCCGTGCCCAAGGATCGCTCGGCCGAGGAGATCGGGCAGGGCATTCCCATCACTTACGTCCCTGCGCGGAACACGATCTTTTTGGCTTTGGCGCTGGCCTGGGCCGAGGTCCTGGGGGCCAACGACATCTTCCTGGGCGTCAACGCCATCGACTACAGCGGCTACCCGGACTGCCGGCCGGAATACCTCGAGGCCTTCGAGCGCTTGGCCCGCCTGGCGACCAAGGCAGGGGTCGAAGGGCGGCAGCAGTTCCGCATCCATGCCCCGCTTTTGTACCTTTCCAAGGCCGAGATCATCCGCAAGGGGTTGGAACTGGGCGTGGATTACGGCCTGACGCGGACCTGTTACGACCCCACGCCGGCCGGCGAGGCGTGCGGCCGGTGCGATGCCTGCCAGTTGCGCCGCCGGGGCTTTGCCGAGGCGGGCTTGGAGGACCCGGCCATCTACCGCCCCGATGCCCCGCCTGTGCCGCGCCCGTGAGGCAAGCAACCGCCGCTAGCGCCGCCCATTAGGGAGACTGCGTTATGGCCACCGATAGCCCTTCATCGCCTTCGCCGCTGGTGCGGATGCGGGGCATCACCAAGCGATTCGGGCCGGTGGAAGTGCTCCGCGGCGTGGATTTCGACATCTGGCCGGGCGAGGTCCACGTGCTGGCCGGCGAGAATGGGGCGGGCAAGAGCACGCTCATCAAGATCCTGGGCGGCGTGTATTCCGATTACGAGGGCCGGATCGAACTGGCCGGCCGGTTGGTGCGCCCCGCCTCGCCCCTGGAGGCCAGCCGCCTGGGCGTGGCGGTGATCCACCAGGAGCTATCGCTGGTCCCGCCGATGCGCGTGGCCGATAACCTCTTCCTCGGCCGCACGCCGTGCTTTGCTTTGGGCCTGGTGGCCTACCGGGCGCAGCGGGAAGAAGCCCGGCGTTTGCTGGCCGAATTGGGGCTGGAGATCGACGTCGACCAACCGGTGGAACGCTACCCGCTGGGGGTGCGCCAGCTTGTGGAGATCGCCAAGGCCGTGGGGCGCCAGGCGCGGGTCATCGTGATGGACGAACCCACCAGCGCCCTTTCGGCACCCGAGGTCGAGCGGCTGTTCGCCCTGGTGGAAAAACTCAAGGCGCAGGGGTGCGGCCTGGTGTACATCACCCACAAGATGGAAGAGATCGAGCGGATCGCCGATCGCATTACCGTGCTCCGCGATGGGCAGCGCGTGGGCAGCGTGCCGGCCACCGAGCTTTCCACCCGCGAGTTGATCCGCTGGATGGTGGGTCGCGAGGTGGAGCAGCAATTTCCGCGGCATGTTGCGCAGCCGGGCAACGAACGGCTGCGGATCGAGGAGTTCACGGTGCGGGGCGAGCGGCCCGGGCTGCGGCCGGTGGTGGACCGCGTCGGGCTTTCCGTCCGCGCCGGGGAGATTCTGGGCCTGGCGGGCCTGCGGGGCTCCGGCGCCAGCGAATTGCTGCTAGGGATTTTCGGCGCGCTGGGCCCGCGGGCGTCGGGCCGGCTCTGGCTGGACGGCCAGCCCACCCGCATCCGCAACCCCCGCGACGCCATCCGCCAGGGGATCGCCCTGTTGACCAACGACCGCAAGACCACGGGGCTGGTGCTGGAGATGTCGGTGGCGGCCAACGCCACGCTGGCGGACCTGCCCCGGCTGTGCCGGTGGGGATGGCGCCGGCCGCAGCGGGAACTCGAGGCGGCGGCAGCCCAAAGCCGTGCCCTGCGCCTGCGGGCCGCCTCGCTGGACATGCCTGTGGCCCAACTCTCCGGCGGCAACCAGCAAAAGGTGGCCCTGGCCAAGTGGCTCCAAGTCCAGCCGCGGGTTCTGCTCCTGGATGAACCCACGCGCGGGGTGGATGTGGGCGTCAAACACGATATCTACCACTGGATGAACCAGTGGACCGCGGCCGGGATGGCGATTATCCTTATCACTTCCGAAATGCCCGAACTGCTGGCATTGAGCGACCGGATCGCGGTCCTGCATCGCGGCAGACTGACCGCCGAGCTGGCCCGGCACGAGGCCACGGCCGACCGCGTGCTCGAGGCCGCCATGGGCCGCCTGGCCGGAACCACCCCATGAGCGAACCGATCCCACCCCCGCCGCGCCTGGCCACCCGCTGGCTTTACAGCCCTGCGGCCCGTTCCGTGGCGGCGCTGTTGCTGATTCTGGCTTTGGGGGCGGTCTTCCATCATCGGGGCGCATTCTTCCGGCTGGAAACGCACAAGGCGGCGCTGCGCCAGACGGCCGAATACGGCATGATGGCCTGCGGCATGACGCTGGTGATCATCTCGGGCGGCATCGACCTGGCGGTGGGCAGCATCCTGGCGCTATCGGCCGTCTTGTTCTCGCTAGCCACCATCCACTGGGGCTGGCCGGCCTGGTATGCCATCCCTGCCACCCTGGCCGTGGGCGCCGGGTGCGGGCTGGTTTCGGGTACGCTGACCGCCTGGCTGCGCATGCAGCCGTTCATCGCCACGCTGGCGATGATGGTTTTCGCCCGCGGCCTGGCCAAGGCCCTCAGCGGCGGCACGCAGGTGACCACGGCGGTGCGCAATCCCGACGGCACGTACCGCTGGGTGGACGTGCCGCAGGTGTTCTACGCCATCAAGGCCGATCTGTTCGGCACCGTATCGATGATCGGGGTGCTGTTTCTGGTGTGTGCCGCCGTGACCTGGCTGCTTCTGGCCCGGCACCGCTGGGGCCGCGAGCTGTACGCCATCGGCGGCAACGAGGAGGCCGCCCGGCTGTCGGGGGTGCGCGTGGTGCGGGCCAAAGTGCTGGCCTACGTGGCCTCCGGCGTGCTGGCCGCCGTGGCCGGCATGTGCCACGCCGCCCAGGAGGAACAGGGCAATCCCGACGCCGGCGAAGGCTACGAACTCATCGCCATCTCGATGGTGGTCATCGGCGGCACCAGCCTCATGGGCGGGCGGGGCGGCATCGGACTGACCCTTCTCGGCATCCTGACCATCGGGTATCTTGACAAGATCCTGAGCATCAACGAGGTCCCCCTGGCGTGGCGATTGATGCTCACCGGCACCATCATCGTCGTGGCGGTCCTGGCCCAGCGGCGCCCGGGATGAGCGGAACCCCGCTTCGCAGCCGCCCCCGGCTCGCCCAAGGCCCCGGCCGCCTCGTGCTCCTAAGCCCGGCAGTCCTCAAGCGAACCCTCAACCACCGGAGTGGCTCATGCAACGCCGTGCCTTTTGCCTTCTGTTGGCCGTGGGCTTGTGCGCTTTGGGCGGCTGTAACCAGCCCCGCCCGGCCCGCTATATCATCGGTATGAGCCAGTGCAACCTAGGCGAACCGTGGCGGGTGCAGATGAACGCCGACATCCAGGCGGCCGTCGATGCCCAAAACGCCAAGTGGCTGGCCGAAGGTGGCCCCGAGACCAAGCAATACTCCCGGCTGATCGAGGTGATCTTCAAAGATGCCCAGAACGATTCGCTGCGCCAGGCGGCCCACGTCGGCGAGTTCGTCAGCGACCGCGTGGACCTGATCATCATCAGCCCCAAGGAGGCCGCGCCGCTGACCGAGCCGGTCGCCAAAGCCTACGATGCCGGCATCCCCGTCATCGTTTTGGACCGCGCCGTGCTGGGCGACAAATACACCTGCTTCATCGGTGCCGACAACACCAAAATCGGCCGGGCCGCCGGCAAATGGCTGGTCGAAAAGCTGGGCGGCAAAGGAAACGTCGTCGAACTCAAAGGGCTGATGACCTCCACGCCGGGCCAGGAGCGGCACGCCGGCTTCCGCGAGGCCATCGCCGGCACCGATATCAAGATCGTGTTCGAGGCCGATATGCAGTGGCTCAAGCCCAATGCGCGCAAGGAGATGGAGTCGGCCCTGGCCCGCCCCGACCGCATCGATGCGGTATACGCCCACAACGACCCGGGTGCCCACGGGGCCTACCTGGCGGCCAAAGATGCCGGGCGCGAAAAAGAAATGCTCTTCGTCGGCATCGACGCCCTGCCCCATGAAGGCATCACCTGGGTCAAACGCGGGGAACTCAGCGCCACCTTCCAGTATCCCACCGGCGGGGCCGAGGCCATCGAAACCGCGCTCAAAATCCTCTCCGGCCAGCCGGTACCGAAGAAAATCGTCCTGGGCTCCCGGCGGTTCACCGCCGAGAGCGTGGACCGCGGCGGCGATCCCATCGAATAACGCCGTCGCGCAGGGTGAGTGCTCTGGAGCCACGTGTGCCGCCGGCAAAAATGCGCCGGCGCTTACGATAGCCGTTGACGGCCCGGGGCCTTCCGGATGCTCAAGGGGAAGGAGCGTGCGGGGTACGGCGAGTATCGAAGCGCGGCGGACGCGACGGAGCGCGGCGGACGCGACGGAGCGCGTCCCTCCAAGGTGGAGGGCCACGCTCTGTCGTGGCCGAGGCATTGCGCGTTGCCCGCGAACGTGCCGGGCCGTGAAGGGGGCGCTTACGCAGCGCCCTCCGTGCCCGGAGACGCGGCGGCGGCAGCGCAGGGCTGTCAAGCGGTGGCCCACGCGGGTCCGGCGGCATGGGGTGCTTCATTTTCGGGGCGCGGAGGCAGGCCGGGTGATGGCCGCCAGCCAATGGCCCGGCCCCGGTGCGGCGATCTCCACGAACTTGCCCCCTTCGAGCGCCTGCTGGCCGCGGAACTCGCCCGTGGCGATCTCGATCCACCGCAGTTCGAACCGCCCAGGGGCGCTGCGCAGATCCAATCGCACCCGGCCGCCGTTGGTAAAGTACAGGGCGTACGCCTGTCCTGGCCGGGCCGCCAAGTAGGCCTCGTTCTCTTCCCGCTCGCCCAGCAGGTGGTTGGCCGGCTCGACCTCCCAAAGCGGAATGAGGGATTCCAGCTTGCGGGCAGCGCGGAGTGCGGCCACGGCGGGCGGCGAGAGCCCCAGCCCCGAGTCGGGACGGTGGAACCGGGCCGCCGCCGCCCCACCAATCACGTGCCGGAAAAACCGCTCCAGCCCGTCCCGGGTGTTGCCGTAGCGGCCGGTGTCGGCCCCGTACGTCTTGACCGTATTGAGCGGCCGCGGCTTGCCCGCTAGCCGGGCCCGCGCCCACTGGAAATTGTCCCAGTGCTCCTGCCCCTTCTTCTGGTTGTTCTGCGATACGTCGGCAAAATCGTACCGCTCGGGATGGTCCAGCGTCCGCAAGTGCATCGGGTGCTTGAGGTCCCAGGGGTCCCACATCTCGGTGATGCACACCTTCTTGCCCGCCTCCGCCGCCCGGCGGCGGATATAGTCGGCCCAGTATGCCCCCCAGGCTTCCTCCCCCGATGTCTCGTTATCGATGCAATACAGCACGTGGTCGTACTGAAGCGTGTAGGACAGCATCTTGTCGACAAACCGCTGTTGGTACTCCAGCACGACCCGGTTGTTCCGCTGGCCAGGCGTCGTAAAGAAGAAGGGCTGCCGGTTGGCCCCCGGATGGTCCG
>JBBIQF010000203.1:0-10616 GCA_037442445.1 Planctomycetaceae bacterium | reverse complement strand
CAGGACCTGGACCCGGGGTGCGGGGTGGTGGCGGTGCACCGGCGGAGCGGGCGCATGGCCGGCCTGTGCTTTGTGCACCCCCGGCCCACGCACGTCTCGCTGGGCATTATGAATGTGCATCCCAACTATTTCGGCTGCGGGGTGGCCCGGGCGATCCTGCAACACATCATCGAGTTCGCCCAGCGCCAGGGCAAACCGCTCCGCCTGGTGTCCAGCGCCATGAACCTGGACAGTTTTTCGCTGTACACGCGTGCCGGTTTCGTGCCGCAAACGCCGTACCAGGACATGTTCCTTAAGGTACCCGATGGGGGGCTGCCCTTCCGCTCGGACCACCAGGCGCGCATCCGGCCGGCCACCCCGGCCGATGTGCCCCGCATCGCCGCTTTGGAAGAGGAGATCGCCGGCATCCGCCGGGACCAGGATTTCGCCTACTTCGTCGAGAACCGGGCCGGCTACTGGCACCTTTCGGTGTACGAGAACCACCGAGGCGAGATCGAAGGCTTCATGGCCTCGTGCGCGCACCCCGGGTGTAACATGATCGGCCCTGGGGCAGCCCGCCAGCCCGAGCAAGCCGCGGCCCTGGTGCTTGCCGAGGCCGACCGCCACCGCGGCCGATCCCCCGTCTTCCTCGTCCCCATGCAGTGCACGCCGCTGGTGCAGCAGATGTACGCCTGGGGCGCCCGGAACTGCGAGACCCACCTGAGCCAGGTCCGCGGCCCGGCGCGGCCGCTGCGCGGCGTCCATATGCCCACCTTCTTGCCCGAATCGAGCTGAGCCGTGCTTGCACGCCTTTGCATAGGTCTGCGCCTGGTCTTGGCCGCGGTGTGTGTTTTGGTATTGGCCGCCGTGGGCCTGGCAGCCGATGCGCCCAAGCCGCCGGGCCTGGCGGCGGAAAGCCCTGGCGGCCAGCCGCAGGTGGTGCGCCAAGCGCCGGCCGCATCGCCCGAAAAACCGGCCCACGAAGCCCCCAAGGCGCCAAAGGCCCCCAAAAAACCCGCCAAGAAACCCACTGCCCGGCCCAAACCCGCCCGGTCCGAACCGCCGACACTACCCGCCGGCACCCTCCCGCAAGACACCGGCTACCGCGGAATCTGGTACTCCAATCAACCCTCGGGGGACGAGTACCGCTTCAAGTACAGCGGCGGCCTGGCCACCTATCCCCAGCAACACATCCCCATCGCCTGGTATTCGGCCCAAGCCAACAAGACGTTCTTCGTGTACGGCGGCCGGCCGGAGAACGAAAACCGGCTCTTGCACATGGTCTCGTACTTCGACCACCAGACCGGCATGGTGCCGCCGCCGCGAATCCTGTTGGACAAAAAGACCGACGATGCCCACGACAACCCCACCTTGAACCTGGACGACGCGGGGTTCGTATGGGTGTTTTCCAACGCGCACGGCACGGGCCGGCCCGCCTTCATATGCCGCAGCCGCGCACCGCTAGCCATCGACGCCTTCGACCACGTGCTGACCACCAATTTCTCCTATTCGCAGCCCTGGCACCTGCCCGGCGACGGCTTCTGCTTTCTCCACACCCGCTACACTTCGGGGCGGCGGTTCTTGTTCGTCGGCTTTAGCCCCGATGGCCGGCACTGGGACGGAGCCCTCCCCCTGGCCCAGATCGAACAGGGGCATTACCAGATCAGTTGCGCGCAGGCCGGCCGGATCGCCACCGCTCTGAACTACCACCCGGCAGCCGGCGGGCTCAATGCGCGGACCAACCTGTATTACCTGGAATCGCGCGACGGCGGCCGGAGTTGGACCAATGCCCAGGGACAGCCGCTGGAATTGCCGCTGACCGAGGTCCACAACCCCGCACTGGTCCGCGACTACCAGCGCGAAGGCCTGTTGGTGTACTTGAAGGACATGGGCTTCGACAGCCAGGGCCGGCCCGTGATCCTGTTTCTCACCAGCCGGCATTATGCCTCCGGCCCGCAAGGCGACCCGCGGATTTGGCGCACGGCGCGGTGGGCGGGCAGCCACTGGGAGATCCGCGAGGCATTCTCGTCGGACCATAACTACGACTTCGGCTCGCTGTACCTGGAGCCCGGCGGGGTGTGGCGCGTGATCGCCCCCACGGAGCCAGGCCCGCAGCCGTACAACCCCGGCGGCGAGGTGGTGATGTGGATCAGCCGCGACCAGGGCATCACCTGGCACAAGGCCAGGCAACTGACCGCGCACAGCCGATATAACCACACGTACGTGCGGCGCCCGGTGAACGCCCACCCCGATTTCTACGCGCTATGGGCCGACGGCGACACCCGCCAACCGTCCGAAAGCGCGCTTTACTTCACGGACCGCGAGGGAAGCCACGTATGGCGGCTGCCCGCCAGAATGGCCGGCCCCAGCCGGCCGGAAGTGCTGCGCCCGTCACAGTAGGGTGCGTGCTCGGCACGCACGCGGCCCCGGCCGATGCCGAATGACGAATGACGAAAGTCAAATGACGAATGACCAAGCACCAATGACCAAACCCCAATGACCAAATCCCCAAATCCCAATGACCAATGGCCAGGCGCCGCTACCGAGCCGCGACCGCAAGGGAGCGGCCAGCCGAGAGCGCCGAGAGCAGGGAGCACGGAGCAGGGAGCGGGGAGTCTAGCCAAAGCCGTCGGGGTCATCCCCGCGGCGCATGCCGCACGCCCGCAGCCTCCCCTTTTCCTATCGGTGCTGCTTGGTCATTGGTGCTTGGTCATTCGACATTCGACATTCGTCATTTCCCAGCCCGCCGTGTGTACCAAGCACGCACCCTATGGTTCCGGGTGGTAAACGCCCACGTCGTCTGCGCCGTCGCCGTTCCAGTCGGCCACCACGGGGGTGTCGCCCGCTTCGCCCAGCCGGAAGGTGGCGTCCTGGGCATCGAGCACGCGGTTGCCGTTGGTGTCGAGGTACCATTGGCCTTGGCGATAAACGCCGAGCTTGCTGGTGCCGTCGCCGGTCCAATCGCCGACCACGGGGATGTCGCCAGGCCGGCCGAACTGGACGACCTCGTCCGAGGCGCTAAACCGGCCGTCGCCGTCGGTATCGAGATACCACGTCCCCTCGCGAAACACACCGATGTTGAAGATGCCGTCGCCGTTCCAGTCGCCGGCGACCGGCACGTCGCCTTCGGAGCCGTATTGGAAGACGTGATCGATGAGGTCTTTGCGGAGTTTGCCGGCGACCGTGCGTTTGGCGGTTCGCACGCCGGAGGTGGCCTCGCCGGGGTCAGGCGGCAGGTTTTTGGGGCGGGAGCTAAAGGGGCGACCGGGGCGGTTGGCGGCATCGGGCAGGCCGGGTTCGAACTCCAGCGCCCGGGCATCGCCGGGCCATTGCGGGCCGAAGGTCCCCAGGTCGGCCTTGCCATCGCCATCCCAGTCGCCGACGACGGGGCGATCGCCGGGCTGGCCCAATTGCACCCATAGGTCGTCTTCGTCCCAGCGGCCGTTGCCGTTGAGGTCCAGCCACCAGGTGCCCTGGCGGTAAATGCCCAGTTCGCTGCGGCCGTCGCCATTGAAGTCGCCGGCCACGGGCAGGCCATCGCGCAGGCCGAAGGTGGCGGTGCCCAGGGGCCGGCCTTGGGTGTCGGCCAGGACCCAGGTTCCGTGGGTGAGGTCTTCGGCGGCCCAAAGCAGTGCGGCATCGTGCAGCGCCGCAGGCAACAGCGAGGCCGCGTCGTCCTGATCGCGGCGTGGCCGGCCTCCGTCCAAGACGCTCAGATGCCAGGCATACGCTGGGGGCAACATCATGCCACCCCCGTACAAGGGGATGGCGATGATCATCTCGGGGGCCGGGCCATACAGTCCGCTGGCCAGGCCCGGGCCTGCCCCGTAGGGTGCCGGCAGCTCGTGCGGCAACGGTGCTGGCCAGGGGATAGGCTCTCCCGGCAGGTAGGGCCGGACGGGCTCCGGTGGCGGCTCCGGCGGCTTCGGCTGCACCTGGACCAGTACTTCGCTGAAGTTGTACTCCGCCGCCTGGTCGCCGGGCCCCAGCGGGATGAACACGATGGCATCGTTGGCCGTCTTGAGGGTCACGACATCCAGAATCCGCTGGCGCTCTTCGGCGGCCAGGCTGGGATTCAATGCGATGCCGCCCCGCGTGCCCGGCGTGTCGTTGCCATCATGGTAACCTTCGGGCTGGAACTCCTGCACCGTGTACGTGCCCGCCCGCAGATGGGCAAACTCGTAATAGCCCCGGGCATCGGTGACGGCCAGAATGGGCTGCCCCTGGTCATCGAGCACGGGCAAGCCGAACTCGTCGCCCAGTTGCAGCCACACGCCGGCCAGCGGCTGGTCGTCGTCGGTCCGCTTGCCGTCGCGGAGCTGGTAGGGATCCGGGGGTGTTGTGTCTTCGCGATACGCCAGGGCCGGGCCGTCCTGAAACACGTAGCCGGAAATCTTCGCCGGCGGCACCTCGCCGAAGTCGTAGCCATCGGCCTGGACTCCGGCGGCCAAAGGAATGGCCAGGATGGCGTCGTTGCCATCCCATTGCCCCCCGGCCGTGCCGGCACGGTCCTTGCCATCGAAATAGTCGGCCGGCTGGGTCTCGTGGATTTCGTACAGCCCGGGCGGAAGATCGCGGAACTGGTAGCGTCCCTGGGCATCGGTCGAGGTGCTGGCCACCACCAGGCCGGTGCTGCCGTCGATCAGTGTCAGGGTGACGCCGGCGATGGGCAATTCGTCCGGATCGGGGATGCCGTTCTCGTTGGTATCGGCATAGACCATTCCCGCCAAGCCGGCAGGCCGCAGTTCGCCAAAGTTGTAGTCCACGGCATCCTGGTGCGGGTCGAGCCGGATGGCGGTGATCAGGTCGCCGGGGTTTTCTGCCAGGCCGCCTGCGGTGCCTGGGGTATCCAGGCCATCGAGGTAACCGTCGGGTTGCACTTCGGCCAAGCCGTAGGTGCCAGGGGCCAGGTCGGCGAAGCGGTACGAACCATCGGCGGCGGTCACGGCCCAGACGCCGGTGGGACCGCCCACCGCGTCCAGCAGCATCACCCGCGCGCCGGCGATGCCCTGCTCGCCGGGGTCGCGGTGGCCGTTGTTGTTGTCGTCCTCGTACACCACGCCGGAAAGGCTGGCCGGCTCCAACTCGGCAAAGTCGTAGTCCCTGGCGTCCGTTCCGGAAACCAGGGGGATCTGGGCGATGGTGTCGGGCGGCACAAGCGTTCCCCCGGCCGTGCCGATGTGCTCCGGGCCATCGAAATAACCAGCCGGCTGCTGTTGGGTTACGGTATACACCCCCGGTGCCAGGCCCATAAACGCGTACCGGCCGGCGGCATCGGTCTGAGTGGTAGCCACCCGCGTGCCGGCGGCATCGTACAGTTGCAAGGTTACACCGGCAAGCAGGGGTTCGCCGGGGTCGAAGAGGCCATTGTTGTTGCGGTCGGCGAACACCCGGCCGCTAATCTGGCTGGGCACCAACTCGCCGAAGTCGTAGTCCGCTGCCGACTGGCCGCTGGAAAGCTGGATTCCCACGATGGCGTCGCCCGGATTGATGGCGGTGCCGCCTGCGGTCCCGGCTGCGTCTAGCCCATCGAGGTAGCCGGCGGGCTGGACCTCGGTCACGCGGTACTGGCCGGGCATGAGGCCCGCGGCCCACCAGGTACCGTCGCTGGCCGAAAGGACCTCGATCAATGCCCCCTGGGCACCCGCCGGCCCGAGGTACTCGATGCGAAGGGCAACACTGCCGATACCCAGTTCGCCGGGGTCGCGGCGGCCATTGTTGTTGGCATCGTGGTACACATGGCCCGAAAGACTTGCCGGCCGGACCTCGGCAAAGTCGTTGCCTAGGCTTTGTTCGCCGCCAAGAAGTTCGATCTCGGTGATGGCGTCGGGGCCGTCGGTCTGGCCGCGGGCTTGGCCGGCGACGCGCCCCGCAGCCGACCCGATGCTGAGCCACCCGGCGGGCTGGACCTCGACCAGGCGGTAGGTGTCGGGCAGCAGGTTTTCGAAGCGGTACTGCCCGGCAGCATCGGTGTAGGCCACCAGGCCGGTCGGGGTGTACGTGTCGCCCTGGCGGTGCCAGAGTTGGATTTCGACGCCTTGCAGTCCCGGCTCGCCCGCACCGCGCCGGTTATCGAGGTCCAGGTCCTCGAAGACCGTGCCCGCCAGGGTTACCGGCAAAGGCGTCTGCTCGACGCGCAAAAAGGCCCCGGCCGTGTACACCGGGTGGGGCGTGTCGCTGGGGGGAACGAAATCGTCGGCCGGCAGCGGCAGGCCCGACGCCCGCAGCTTGGCATCGTAGAAGTCGAAAAAGATATCGCTTGCCGAGGCCTCGTAGTAATGGTCGGCGGCAAAGCGTGCCGAAAGCCGCGAGCCTTCGAACTCGTTTCCTTCGGCCACGGCATTGGGGCCCAGGAAGCCCATTTCGTCCACATCGACGGTCAGCACCAGGGTCTCGCCGGGGTCGAAACCCACGAAGTCCAGCACCAGGCGCGTGCCGCCATCCTCGACCGAGGCGTGCACCGCGTCGATGCCCTCCTGCTGGACGATCACCAGCGGGGCCGATTGGAACGCTCCTAGCCCGCCGGGGGCGGTATCGAAAAACACGTCGCCGTTCTCCAGGCCGTCGCCCTGCTTGTCGGTGTCGATCACCAGTTGCGCCAGTTGCGTGCCCGGGGCGCCGCCGGCCCAGGTGATCTCGAACCGGTCGCCGCCGGCCTGGTCCTCGCCCGAGTTGTCCTCGAAATAGACGACGCCCACGTGAATCGGCGCGATCGACAGCAGTTGGCGCCGCTCCATCTCCTCGAAGCGGCACAGGCGCAGGGCCGATGCTGGCCGGGCAGCATGCCCCCGGCCGCGGTGGCCGGCGCGCCCCAAACGGCGCACCCACGAAGCAATGGTTCCTAACAACCTCACGGCGAACCTCCTTGTGCGCCTTGCCCGTGGCGATAGACCCAGGCACTGGCCCCCTGGCCCGATTCCGATCGCGTTAGGGTCCGTCCCCGCATCTGGGGATGCGTCTCCCTTGGGGTTTCTCGGGCGACGAGCACAGCACGCTCCCCGATGGCGAAAAGCATCGACATGACCTGTTATGGTCGGGCAGCCACTGGTCCGGCAGGCGGATTGAGCGACCACAGGCGAACGGTGGTGTCGTAGCCGGCGCTGATCAGCGTCTCGGTGGCTTCGTCCCAGGCCAAAGCCGCCACGGTGCCGGTGTGCCCCGCCAAACGCCGCACCTCGCGCCCCGCAGGCAGCTCCCAGATACGGATGATGTCGTCGCTGCCCCCCGCGGCCAGACGCCCCGGCCCGCAGAACACCAGGCTGGCGACCTTGGCGGAAGCCAGGGCCAAGCTGGCCGCGGGCTGGCCGCTGGCAATGTCCCAGACGATGATCGCCCGATCCTCGCCGCCGGAGGCCAACCACTTGCTGTCGGGCGACCACGCCAATGCGGCGACGCGCAGGCGATAACCCACCAGGTCGCGGTCCGGCCGGCGGCGGGCGACATCGAACAGCCGCACCTTTCCGCCCCGGCCGGCGGCTGCCAGCCACTTGCCATCCGGCGAGAACCCAAGCGCCCGCACGTCCGGCCCAGGCGCATCGTGCACCTCAACGCGCCGTCCGCTGGGCACCTCATACAGCCGAAGCCGGGCCTCGAAGCCTCCGGCGGCCAGCAGCCGGCCATCAGGACTGAATGCCAGCGCAAAGACGGCCTGCGGGGCGTCGGCCAGCACGGCCAGCGGCCGATCCTCCCCATTGCGCCACAAGCGAATTTCGCCATCGCTGGCCCCGGTGGCCAGGTACTGGCCGTCGCCGCTTATCGCCACGGCCCGCACCCACTCGCGATGCCCCCCAAGCCCGCGAATGTATTGGCGCTTGCGGAGGTCCCATACTCGGGCGAGATGATCGTCGCCACCCAAAAGCAGAGTTTCGCCCCCGGCCGTCAAGGCAATGCTGGTGATCACCGGCGGCTTGTCCGGCCGATCCGGGGCCACAAGGTCGATCGTCTGGCGGGGACGCATCTCGGGCGGAACTTGTCCGACCAGCACGGGGCCGCCAAGCAGCACCGCCAGCACGGCCCCCGCGCCACGCAGGCTCCACACCGAAAATCGCGACATCCGTTACCCCCCGGAACTGAACCCATGCCGGACCGGCCGATGCGCAAGCGCAACCCTCTACCGCGGCTGCACGGCCGGTGCCGGCCCTTGGGGTCGTATCGGCTCCTAAGCCAAGCCGACTTTGCACCGGTCGTCACTTGGAGGCAGACTTTACCGGTTGCGCAAGTAGGGCAGGCAGCACGGAGCACGGAGCACGGAGTAAGGGGAGGGCAGGCGCGGTTTGGACAGCACAGGGGTTTGGAGTAGAATCGCGGCCAAGAGAGCCCCTATGGGAAGGGCCACAACACAGAGCCGACAGCGGAGGACCGACACCGGACAGCAGCGTGCACAGGGCGGAGTGCCAGTTGTCGCAGCGATAGGCACCCCCGGGCAATCGTGCCGTGTCACGCGTTACGCCGGCAAACCCCTTGAGCCCGCGCCCCAACTTTTGGTCATTGGTACTTGGTCATTGGTACTTGGTCATTCGACATTTGGCTTTCGACATTCGTCCTTCGTCCTTCGTCATTTGTCTTTCGTCATTCCGCCCGCCCCCTGCCCTTCGTTCCACACCACTTGGGTATGACTTGGCTATGACAATCGCAAGAGGAGGAATGGTTATGCAACCGCCACGTGGGCATCTGTCGCGCCGGCAGTGGCTGCAAGGCATGATTGGCCTGTCGGCAACCCTTGCCGCCCCGCGGGTCATTCCGGCCACGGCCCTGGGGGGCGACGGCCGGCCGGCACCCAGCCAACGCATCACCGTGGGCTTTTTGGGTGTAGGCGGCCACGGGCTGCACCGCAACCTGGGGATGTTTCTCCAGCAGCCCGATGCCCAGCCGGTGGCCTTGTGCGACGCCGACGGCCGGCAACTGCCCGTGGCCCTGCGCATGGTGCAGCAGAGGTTCGGCCCCGGCTATCGCTGCCAAATGACCCGCGACTGGCGCGAGGTCGTCGGCCGGCGCGACGTGGATGCGGTGATGATCTCCACGCCCGACCACTGGCACGTGCCGATGTCGGTGGCGGCCATCCGGTCGGGCAAGGACGTGATCTGCGAGAAGCCCACCCTGACCATCGCCGAAGGGCGCCTGTTGGCCGACACCGTCAAGCGCTACGGCGCCGTGTTTCAGCTCTCGACCGAGGACCGCAGCCTGGCCGTGTACCACCGCATGGCCGAGTTGGTGCGCAACGAGCGGATCGGCCAGTTGCGGCGGATCATCGTGGGGCTGCCCACCGGCCCCAGCCAGATCGCCGACCCTACCCCCCAGCCTGTGCCCAAAGAACTGGACTACGACATGTGGCTGGGCCCGGCACCGTGGGCCCCCTACTGCCCGGCCCGGCTGCCGTTCAATTGGCGCTGGGTGAGCGATTATTCCGGCGGGATGCTGACCGACTGGGGGGCCCACCTGTTAGATACCGCACAGTGGGCGCACAATACCGAGCGGACCGGCCCCATCGAGGTCTGGGGGAGCGGCAAACGCCCCGCCGGCGGATTGTACGATACGTTCTACGAATTTTACCTGCACTACACCTACGCCAACGGCGTGCACATGGAGGTGCATAGCGGCGGCGTGCGCCTGCGATTCGAGGGGACCGACGGCTGGATCGAAAGCACCGGGGGGATCGGCCCCCTGACGGCCAGCTCGCCCGAGATCCTTCGCGCGCCCATTGGCCCCAATGACGTCCATTTGTTCACCTGCCCGGAGGGCGAACACCGCAACTTCTTGGACTGTGTAAAGACCCGCCGCGACCCCTACTTTCCGGCCGAGGTGGGGCACCGCTGCTGCTCGGTGGCCCATCTGGGCAATATCGCGCTGGCGCTGGGACGAAAACTCCGCTGGGACCCCCAGGCCGAGCGCTTCCCCGACGACCCCGAGGCCAACCGTTTCCTCTGCCGAGCCATGCGCGAGCCCTGGACGCTGTAACCCAGGCACGGACAAAGCGGTAGGGGCCGCAAATGGGCATGGAAGCGGCAAGGGGGGGCGACGGGCTTGCCCGACTAGCGTTTGCGCAAGAAGTCCGGTACGACCGCTGCCGCAGGCCCCCAGGGCCTCGCACCCATAGCCAAAGTGGCCCCGCCACGCCTGCCCACCGCCCAAAAGGCCGCTCTGGCCCCAGCCCCGCAATGCCCGCGGCACTGCCAGCCATTTCTGGTTGCCCGTTGACCGCCGCAGGGCAGCTTTCTAGCATTTTCGGGCCCGGGTGCGCGCCACCCGGGCCGGCGGTCCAGGCTCACACCTTTTTCGAGGATTCGCAGGAGAAAGGCTGCGCGATGTACACGGTCACTGCCGACAAGATTCTTCCCGCGACGATCACCGGTTCCTGGCCCCGGCCGCGATGGTTCGATGTCAGCATGTGGGGCCGGCCGCTGGACACCTGCATGATGGACGTCCGCTTCCGCGAGAAGTTCCAGGACGCCCTGGCGGTGGTGGTCAGCGACCAGGAGCGGGCCGGGTTGGATATCCTCACCCACGGCGACTACCATTGCGACGAGGACTTTGCCGGCCGGTCCTGGCACCATTATCCCTTGCAGCGATGGACCGGGCTGGAAGGCGATTACCTCCAGGCCGAGGAAACCCGGTCCGAATGGCTCAAGTACCCTCCCGGC
>JBBIQF010000202.1:6914-10623 GCA_037442445.1 Planctomycetaceae bacterium | reverse complement strand
CGACGGCCGCTTGGTGTTCGCTGTGTGCTGACGCTGCTACCGAGGCCAGTTGCTGGGCCACCTGCTGGGCCTGCTCCTCAAGCGACTGGGCCCGGTCGTGCCAAAGGCGCAGTTGATCCTCGGCCGATTGTACGCGATGTTCGGCTTCGGCCAGGCGCTGGGCGGCCGAGTGCCATTGCTGGCTAGCGGCTTCGCGGTCGGCGGCCTGATCGCTGGCCAGTCGGGCCAGTTCGGTCTCCAGGCGGTTGCGGACTTCGGCCAAGCTTTGGCCGAGTTGGTCGCGCAATTCGGCCTGGGCTTGCAGGATCGCCCCGGCGCTATCCTCGCCGAGTTGCTGGAGGCGGGTTTCCAGCCCCCGCACCTGCGAGTCCAGATCGCGATAGACCGACTCGGCCCTGCCTATGCGCTGTTCCAGTTCCCCGTCTTTCTTGTGCAGATCGCCGCGGAGTTGGGCCACCTGGCCATCCACCTTTTTGGCTGCATCGGCCAGCCAATGCTCGAGTTCCGTGCGGCTTACGAACTCGGCCTGCATCCGCCGGCGCATGCCATCCTGCTCGGCTTGAATGACGTCGCGCATGGTTTCGCCAAAAAGCTCGGCCGCATCTCGAATGCGGGTCTCCGCCGCTTCTTGACTGCTGGCAGCCGGGAGAGGATCGGGCCTGGTCATGATGGGGGTCTCCTGCAAAGGAATCAAGTTATGGGGCAGAAATCCGTCAAAATGCTTGGAAAACTCGTCGAACTCGGCGTGCGTGCCGATGTGCACGATGCAGCCGTCGCTGTTCGCATCCTGGGAAAACGAAATCCGCAGGGTTTCGCTGGCTCTAAAATGGCAAACACGGTGTTTTTTTAAACCCTCGACCAGCGGGCACCGGCTTCGGGGTGGGGGCTGGGCGATGGCTTTGGCCACCAAGCGCTGGTCCGTCGGGGGCAAGTGCTCGAACTGCTTCAGCGCGTCGCGGGTGATGTACCGCAACACCACGCTGGGGCCATTGCCGGTGGAACTCATGGCGGGTCTCCTTTCTGGGGTTCGGGTTTTGGCGCGGGCAGGCGGCCGGGGAGTCTCGAGGCGTAACATACCGCGTACTCACAAACGATTACGGTCCGAAAGAACGGGGCTGTGACAGATTGGCGAAGCGATTTCGGGGCTTTATGGGCTTTATGGGTCGCGGATCCTGCGCGATGGCCGGATTGCCGGCTTTGCGCGGCAAGGCTGCCCCGGTACTGTCGCCCTTCGTGAAGTCCCGGCTGTCGCCCTTCGCTCCATCCGGCGACTGGCCGGCGCTGCCCCGTTTGCAACTGCCCCGTCAGCAGCTGCCCCGCCGCGGGCATCCCCCAAGGGCCCCGCGATGCCGGCGCTTGTGGAACCGCCCCGGGTGCCCCTGGCGCACGCCCGAGGATCACCTGCCCCTTGAGAGCCGCCGGGCGTGCGGTTCCGGCCCCGGCCGGCGCGGGCCGCGGCTGGGCACGGCGTGTTGCGCGGCAGGGTTGGCCATATCGCCTGCATTATGCGGTGGCCGCTGGACAGGTAGTGTCCAACGTTACAGATGTACAGTTCCTGGCCGAATTTCCTCTGGCGGAAAGAGGCAGGGGGCGTCCCGCTGGCGGGCGCGCACGGCAAGCGCGCATCTGGACTCGCAGCAGCCGCAGGCCCAGCAGCACGTGGCGGGAGTCAGCGGGGCCGCACGCTAACAAGATACGCGTCGGCCCCTTGCGGTTCTGTGTCGATCGCCACGTGGTCCAGAAACTGGGCGATGGTGTGGCGGTTGGTCTCGAAGTGGCTCGAGGGGTTCAGGGTGCGGAAGCGCCCGCCGCCGGCCAGGGCAAAGGGGAGCAGCAGTTGGTCGGCCAGGTGTTCGCCCACCGGCACATCGGCATCGAGCCAGCGGCGGGCCTGGCGGACGACGTCGTCGGCCACGGCCTCGGCCCGCACCCCACGCTGCCCGAACGCGCTGAACACCTCGGTGGCGTGCTGGCAGCCGATCTCCACCAGCACCGCGTTGCCCGGCCCCGCCGAATCGACCTCTTCGATGGTGGCGGCCTCCTCAGGCCAGCCCAGGCCCCGGCACACGGCCGCGGCTTCCCGCTGCCCGATCGACCGCGGCAACCTCGCAAGTAGCACGCGCACCTGGCGGTAGACCACCTCCCCGCGGTCCAAGAGTTCGATCGGCCGCAGCGGTTGCGGATGCACCGTGACCGTGGCTCGGCCGCCGCCAGCCGGGTAGAAGCCATAGCGTTCGAGGCGGGCCACGATCCTGGGCCCCATGCGTTCCACCAGCGGCAGGAAGACCCGTTGAAGGAAGTCCAGCGGCGGGGCCAGCGGATTGTGGGTGCCCCCTTCCAGCTCGAGCTGCGAGTCGGCCGCGGCCGACCACAACGCCGGCAGCACGGTCTGCAACACCAGCGTGGCGCTGCCCGCGCTGCCGATGGCAAAGCGGTAGTTTCCCGGCCGGATTTCGTGCGGTTGGAAGACCAGGTGCTGCGAGCCCAGCGAAGCGCCTTCCAGCGTGGCGGCGCCCACCTCGGCGGCGGCCAAGACGGCCGTCAGGTGCTGGCGCTGGAGCCCCGGTTTGGCCCGCCGCGCGCGGATTTTTTCCATGCGGAACGGCTTGCCGGTCACCAGGGCCAGGGCCAGTGCGGTGCGAAGGATCTGCCCGCCGCCTTCGCCTTGCGAACCATCCAGCACGATCATTCCGATCAACATACGGCGCGGCGGCGGCGGTGCGAAGGGGCGGGGAGCTTATGGTTGATGGTTGATGGTTGAGAAGGGGCGGCGGGGGGTGGGCACGAACGGACGGTGGCGCCGGATGGCGGTTGGTGGGATTCAGAACCGCACGGCCAGGCGGATTCCCGTCAGAAAATCGGGGGCCCGGCGGTTGAGCCCCATGGCCGCACGCCAACTCGCCTGGACTCGCTCGCTCAGCAGCACCGAGAACCCGCCACCGAGCATGTGTTCCGAGCCATCGTCGGCCGACCCGTGGTCGACCAGCATCGACCACTCGATAAACGTGCTCAGCCGGGGCGCCACGAGATAGTCGGCACTGGCCGTCTGCTGGAGTTCGACGAAGCGGTCGCCGCCCACGTCGAACAAGGCCACGCCGGTCGTCCCCCCCACCGACCAGCGATCGCCCAACTGCCACAAGTAAAGCAACTGGCTGAGCGGCTGGAGGCTATCGAGGGCGAACGGATCGCCCTGGAGCGTGATGGGCACGGCGGCCAGCACCGCGGTCTGCGGCCGCCACCCCCGTTGAGGCCACAGGTCGAGCATGAACCCCACGTTCGGATCGAGCGTCTGGCTCGATGACCCCTCGCCCTCGACGGTGGTTGCGATCCAGCCCGGCCAGCCCACGCGGACTTCCAGGCGCTGGCAAAGTCCCACGCGGAGCAACATGTCGCCCACAGCGTGCTCATAGACGCTCGTTCCCAAGGGCCGATCATAGGTGAAGATGTAACCGGCCTCGATTTGCACTCGGCCCTGGGTTATGCGGCCAAGACGCTCCCACCACGGATCACCCTGGGCCGGAGCTTCGGATCGTGAGAACAGCCGGAACTGGTCGTCCGAGGCCTCGGGGGTCGGTAGAAGCCGCCACTGGTTGTCCGGCACGTCGGGCCCGGATAGAAGCCGGAACTGCTCGTCCGAGGCGTCCGGAGCCGCGGGGCCGACCGAAAAGAAGGGGCCCAGCGCGGCGGGTTGGCCTTCCGGTTCCGGCGC
>JBBIQF010000202.1:0-6904 GCA_037442445.1 Planctomycetaceae bacterium | reverse complement strand
TACGGCATCGCCTCGCTCGACTTCAAGCGGATCGGCGGCGGCCTCCTCGTCGAGGCGGCGCAGCGGCACCTGCCAGGCAGACGGCCAGCCCAGCCAGCAGGATGCCAAGCGGTCGCCGTTGCCGTGGGTTGGAACGTCTCACCCGCCACTGCCTTGCGCGGGGGCTTGGGAAGCCAGTTCATGTACCGTGCCCGGAAAGGGCAAAGCCGCTTGCCCGCTAGCGCTTTCCGCGGGGCCTGGGCAAGGTCGAAGGCCGCAATAGCCCGGGGCGATCGCTATTGGGCGATTCCGTGCGGAACCGCTTGCCCAAAGAGGGAGCGGTCTCTGGCGGGCGGGAGAGCCGCGAAGCGGGGCTCTGGCCCGCCGTGGACCATCCGCGCCACCCCGAGGCACCCAAGGTAAAGCCCGACGGGCGGCTGGCGGGCGGCGGAGCAACGTCCGAACCGCCTTGCCTACTCAACTGACCCAGTCGCCGGCCCGGCAGGTTGCTCGGCGGCTGGCCTTCGCCCGGCGGCCCCTGCACAACACCGCCTGGGCCTTGAGGAGCAGGCGCAGTGGGCACAGGAGGTACCGCTTCACCGGGCGGCGCAGGGGCTTCGTCCGCATCCGGCGTCCACGTGTGCTGATGGGTCCAGGTCTGGCCGTTCGGGCCCGAAAAAGTATGTTCGCTCTGGAAGGTCTCGCCATCCCACGACCGCGTGAAACTGTGCTGGATGGTCCGGCCATCGCGAAGCGTAATGGTCCGTTGGCGCTGGTAGTTGTTCGGGCCGGTTACGGTCGTGTCGAACTCCTGGCTCCGCAGTGGCGTACCATCGGGCGCGGTCCAGATGTGCTCGCGGTGCAGCGAGTAACCATCTTCCGAGCGTTCGGCCTGCCACGTGCGCGTCATCGTGCCGTGGGGGTTGGTGATGCTCCATTGGCCCGACAACGGCGAGGCATCGCCGGGACGGGGAAAAACCCTTGGCGATGGCGAGCCCTCCTCTGGCCGGGATCGATTCGGCCCAAGCCGCCGCCGGCCATGAGGCGAATCCGGCGGAGGCGGAACGTTGATATCGAGACTGGGCACCGAGTCGTTTGCCGGGGCGGGGATATCGGGTAAGGCCTGCGTGGGCGTCGGTGCGGGGGTCGGCGAGGCGTCCTGGGCCTTCACCGCCCCGCAAAGAGCCACTATTGCGATGCCAATACTGATGTATACTTGCCAATTTGCGTATCGCATGGGTTTTCCCTCCTTGCCCTATTTATCGGCAAAATCGGTCATGCCCCTGTGGCCCGAGCTGGTGGCGGGAAGATAGCCGGGGCGACGATACGCGGCAAGCGAGGTTTTCTGCCTAGGTAAGGGGCCGTCACCCCTGCGGTGGTATCACCTTGGTGGGCCGGCTACGGGGTGTTAGGATACCGGTCGCAGGACCGGGCGGGCGCTGGGCCAGGGCCGAGCAAACGCGTAATTCCCAACCGCCGCCATGTGAACGCGAAATAAGACCCCAAAGCCTCGTGTCGCAACCTTCGGAACCGGTTTTTCGCGTGCTTCCCCGGCAGGTGGGGCAGACCTTGGCCGCTGCCCTGCGCCAGTGGCTGCCCGGCCAGACATGGAACGGCGTGCGCAAGCTCATCCGTTCGCGGCGCGTGATGCTTAGCGGCAACGTGTGCGTGGACCCGGCGCGGCGGCTGAAGCTCCAGGATGTCGTCAAGATTCTCGCCCATCCCACGGCCCCGCCGCCGGAGCCCCAGGACGTGCGTATCCGCTATCTCGATGCCCACCTGGTGGTGGTCGAGAAGCCGGCGGGGATCACCACCACGCGGCACAAGGAGGAGCGGAACTGGCCGGCCCGGCGCAAGCAGCTCCAGCCCACGTTGGACGAACTGCTGCCGGGCATTCTCGCCCGCATGTCGGGCCGGCGCAAGGCCAGGGGCCGGCCCCCGCGGGTCCGGGCCGTCCATCGCCTCGACCGCGAGACCAGCGGACTGATGGTCTTCGCCCGCACCCCCAAGGCCGAGCAAGGCCTGATCGAGCAGTTCCGCATCCACTCGACCCACCGCCTTTATCTGGCCGTGGTCCAGGGGCACATCGAGGCCCAGACGCTGGAAAGTTACCTGGTCCGCGATCGGGGCGACGGGCGCCGCGGCAGCACGCAGCAGCCCGGCGTGGGCAAGCGGGCGGTTACCCATGTCCGTCCCCTGGAGTACCTCGGCCCGTACACGCTGGTCCAATGCCATTTGGACACCGGCCGGACCCACCAGATCCGCATCCAACTGGCCGAGGCCGGCCACCCTGTCTGCGGCGAAAAGGTTTACAACAAGCCGCTCCACGGCCCGCCGATGCCGGACCCAAGCGGCGCGCCGCGCATTGCGTTGCACGCGGCGGAACTGGGATTTCAGCACCCGATCACGGGCGAAGCGATGCACTTCGAGATGCCCTTGCCCAGCGACTTGGCCGAGTTCGTCGCCCGACTCCGCCACCAAGCCCGCCGCGAAGCGGCAAGTGCTCCAGGCGGCAAACGCCAAAGCGGAGGCCCCGGCCGGCAATAAGCCGCATCCAAGCGCCGCGGCTACGGGGCGCGGACCGGCCGGTCCGCACCCGGAGGAGATCGCCCGCCGCAAACCCGCCTTGGGCGGGGCAGCCTTCGGGCCTTACGCGCCGATGACCAGCACCCCGGTCCCGCTGATGCGGTCGTTTTTGAGGTCCTCCAGAGCCCGGTTGGCGTCGGCCAGGGGATACACCGTGGTATGCGGCCGGATGGGAATGGCGGCTGCCTCGGCCAACAGCCCGCACCCATCCTGCCGCGTGTTGCACGTTACGGAGCGGATATCTCGCTCGAAGAACACGTGGCGCTGGTAATCCATCGCGGGAATGGCCGACATGTGGATGCCCGCCAAGGCCAAGGTCCCTCCTTTGCGGAGCCTCTCCAGGGCAGGGGGCACCAGTTCGCCTGCCGGGGCGAAGATGATGGCGCTGTGTACCTTGTCGGGCATGTCGGCTGGGTGCTCGCCCACCCAGGCTGCCCCCATCTCGGCGGCCAGGCGCCGGTGTTTTTCGCCCCGGGTGACCACGTACACTTCGGCCCCTCGGTGCAGAGCGATCTGGATGACCACGTGCGCCGACGACCCGAACCCATAAAGCGCCAGCTTGCCACCCGGAGGCACCCGGGCCCGCTCCAACGCCCGGTAGCCGATGATCCCCGCGCACAAGAGCGGCGCAGCCTCGACGTCGCCAAAGGGCCGGGGGATCGCGTAGGCGAACTCCCCATCGACCACCGCGTACTCGGCAAAGCCGCCATCGGCGTGGTAACCCGTAAAACGGGTCTGGTCGCACAGGTTTTCGCGGCCCGACTGGCAGAACTCGCACCGCCCACATGCACCGCGGAGCCAGGCCACGCCCACCCGCTCGCCCACATCGAACCGCCGGCAACCCGGCCCCAAGGCATCCACCACCCCCACGATCTGATGCCCGCAAATCCGCGGCAATCCCACGCTGGGCAAGTCGCCCTCGATCACGTGCAGATCGGTCCGGCAGATGGCACACGCCCGCACCGCAATGCGAATCTCGCCGGGGCCCGGCTCGGGATCCGGAACTTCCACCGGGCGCAGGGGTGAACTCTCGATCGGCCCGATCTGCTCCAAGACCATCGCTTTCACGGCAACCTCCCTTGCCACTACGAGCCGGCGGGGTCATTCCGCCAGCGTACGACCACGCGGAGCGGGGGCGAATGACGAATGTCGAAAGCCAAATGCCCAATGACCAATTGACCAAGTACCAATGACCAACAATCTCGTACTCCGTGCTCCCGGGTACGATCCGCCGGCTCGTTCGCGCTAGAAACACGGCGGGCACCGACAAGCATTGGTCATTGGTACTTGGTCATTGGTGGTTAGCCATTGGTGCTTGGCCACAGGTGCTGCCCTCGACATTCGTCATTTGTCTTTCGACATTCGTCATTCTCCCGACCGCCGGGACGAACCCGTCGGCTGGCACCCTGCTCCGTGCTCCCTGCTCCCCGCTTCCTCACCGGGGGCTGGCCAGCATCGGCGGCAGCCACGTCCAAAGGTAATATGCCCGGGGTGTGAGCCGGTCGGCCAGCCCGGCCAGGTCCAGCGGCGGCGTGCGGGCCCGGCCCTCCAAGAGCAGGCTCCACAACGACAGCTCCCGCTTGTACTCCACCACGTTCACTTCCCGGGGGTCCAACCCCGCCAGCTCGATGGCACGCTCCACGGCATCCTCCAGATACCCGATGCGGTCCACCAATCCGTGCTCCTGGGCCTGCCGGGCGCTAAACACCTGGCCTGTGGCCAGGCGGTCCAGGGCCTGCGGATCCTTCTGAAACTTTGGCCGGCCTTTGCGCACGATCTCCTTGAAGTCGGCAAAGCTCTCGTTGACCAGGTCCTGGAGGATTTTGCGCTCCTCGGGCGTCATCGGCCGGGTAAAGCTGCCAATCCCTTTAAGCGGATGGCTGACGATCGAGTCTTGCTTGACCCCCCATTCGGACAATAGGCCACTAAGATCGTAGTGGGGGATGATGACCCCAATCGAGCCGGTCCAAGTCGAAGGCTCGGCAAAGATGGTGTCGGGAGTGGAGCCCACGGCCATCGAGACGTAGTAGCCGCCGCTTGCGGCGATGCCGCCCATGCTCACCACAAGCGGGATGTTCTTTTTTTCTACCAACTTGCGCAAGTGCTGGTACAACAGATCACTGCCGCTGACCGTGCCGCCGGGCGAATCCACCCGCACGACCACAGCCTTGACGGACTCGTCGCGCAGGGCCTGGTCGATCTGCCGCTTGGCATATCCTTCGCCCTCGATGATGGGGCCTTCGATCCGCACGATGGCCACCTTATTGGGGGCCCCAGGCGTGTGCGAAAAGTGCCGCTCCTGCACCCGGCTCTCGCCCCCCAACCCCGCCGCCACGAACAGCAGCCCGAGGTTCAACAACAACGAAAACCCAAGCACCCCGGCCACGAACAGCCCCACCAGTATCTTCAAAAGAGTCCACCGGCTCTTGGGACGCGTGGGGGAAGCCCCCTCGAATTGCCGGGGGTCGTGATGCTGGGGAAGCGGGGGAACCTGGGGACCGGGGCCCCCGGGCACAGTTGGTTCCATCGGCTGCATGGCTATACCCCAAGAGTGGATTGGCAATACCAGTACCTGCACTCTTTAATGTTACCCCGTAGGACGGCCGCAGAGGACAAACCCTGCCGTAGGGTGGGTGCTTGACACCCACGCCCAGCGCACGCCGTAGGCTAGGTGCTTAGCACGCCCGCCCTGCCGGGGCGGTAAGGTGGTTGCGTGCACCCACGCTTGGCGTCGGGGGTGCAGAGCACGCACCCTGCCAGGGTTTGGCGGCCGCATGCCTTCCCACGGGATCGGATTCGGCATAAGGAGACCACGGTGTTCGTTGCCGCTTCGACGCGATGCTTCCCCGACCTCCCTTTGGATGCCGCCTTGCAGCGGCTTTCGGACCTGGAGTTCACCTATGTGGAGGTGATGCTTCACCAGTCCGACGGGCAGCTCAAGCCCTCCGAAGTGGCCGAAGACCTGGAACAAGCCATCCGCCTCTGCCGGCACACCCATCGCATGGAGGTGGTGGCGTACAGTGTGGACCTCGACTTGCCCGTGGGCGAGGAATACTACCGCCGGTTCGCCGCGTGCTGCAAGCTGGCCAAGGCCACCAAGGTGGTCACCGTGACCGTCCGTGCCTCGGAGCTGGGCACCCCGTTCAACGAGGAAGTGGAGCGCCTTCGCCGGCTGTGCGCCATCGCCTCGCTGGAAGGGGTGGTGGTGGGGCTGTTGACCGAGGCCGGCCGCATGACCGAAGACCCCAACACCGCCGTCGTCCTGTGCGACAACGTCAAGGGCCTAGCCATCACGCTCGATCCCAGCCATTACATTTGGGGCCCCCATAAAGGCGCCAGCTTCGAACAGGTCATGCGCTACACCTGCCACGTCCGGCTGCGCGATACCACCAAGGAGAAGTTCCAGGTTCGCATCGGCCAGGGCCAGGTCGAATACGGCAAGCTGGTGGCCCAGCTCGGCAAGTACCACTACAACCGGGCGCTGTGCGTGGATGTCCCGCCGCTTGAAGGCGTGGACCAGAACGCCGAATTGCGCAAGATGCGCCTGTTGCTGGAGAGCCTGCTGTAGGGTGGGGTTTCGTACCCATATCATTGGCCGCAGCATGGCGGCGGGGCGTGCGTGAAGAGCGCGCACCCTATCGGCTCATCCCCGCCATGGCCGGGAGCGTTCCTTCACGCCCGCCAGCACCTCGCAGGCCAGTTTGACATCCTCGGCGATCTCGAAATCGAACATCCCCAGCAGGGCGAAATCGGCCCCGTTGCGGAACACATACTCCAAGGCATCGCGCGGCGGGATGGCCCCGGCCGCCATGGTCTTGAACGCAATCCATGGCTTCTGCACCGTCTTCATCAGCGCGATGGTCTCGTCGGGGTTCTTGCACCACATCGAGTCGTAGTTCAATTTGGCGCTCGGGTAGTTGTGGTGGTGCAGGGTTTTGATATAGAAGTCGGCCGGGATGCCGTTCTTCTCGCACGCCGCGATCACCTCGAGTTCGTGGGCCCCCACGCCCGACGGCACCCCCTGGGCCTTGGCTACCTGGACCGCCTTGGCCACCAGGTCGATCTGGCCGGCGGCCACCAGGGCATCGGCCCGCACGCCCCACAGGTAGATGGCGTCGGCGCCCAGGTCGATGAGCTGGAGCACTTCCTCGGTGTACTTGGCCAGCCCGGGCTCGACCGGCGCCGTCGGGCAGATGATGTACTGCATCTTGCCGCCCCGCTCCTTGCGGTACCGCTTGAGGAGTTGCATGGCATGGGGCGGGTTGTGGATCACCAGCGTGTTGATGCCGTGGGCCTCGGCCAGGGCCAGGGTCTCGAGGATTTTTTCGTCGGTGTTGTA
>JBBIQF010000201.1:0-10759 GCA_037442445.1 Planctomycetaceae bacterium | reverse complement strand
CATGTCCTCACCGGGATCGTACGGGGCGATGTCCCGGACCGTGTTCAAGTGGTCCCTCAGGGCCCACGGTACCAAATCCGCCGACCCCGCGTCAACGGATCGGACCCACCCGGCACGGGGGGAACCCGCGAGCCGGGGGCGTCAGCCCCCGGTGCTTCAATGCGTCTAGATGCCGCGTGATTCCCCTCGGCCCGGGGCGTCGCGACTGAAGCCCTCGGCTCGTTCTTGGCCCGAGCGGCATACCGCGTGGCGGCCACGTGGCCGCCGAGGCTTTGTCCTCCAAAGTGCCCTATATTATCATGGAGTTGTGCGAGGTGGATATCGAACCCCTCGGCCGGCCGGGCAGGCGTGCCCCCGGCGTCCACAGGCCCGCGTCGGAGGATTTCCCAGGCCTGCGTACCGGTCGTGCAGGTTGTGCGGGACCGGAGGCTTATCGGCTGATCGAATCGCGCTGCTTGGGGATCCCGGTTTGAGTCGGTTATGGACCAGTTGCCTGCGATGACGCTTTCCGATCCCAGCCCTCCGCCGGTAGCCGTAGCGCCGCTGCCGGAGGTGGCCGAGCATCGCAGCCAGGCACCCCCGGAGCCTCAACGGGCGGGGGATCGCCGGTCCGGCTACACTTGGCTGCAATGGTTTCGCGAGGACGGCTACTGGTATCTCACCAGTGCGTTGGTCCATGCGATCGGCTTTGTGATTTTTGCCCTTCTGGCGCCGGTGTTGCCCGAGGTGTGGCGTTCGCCATCGTGGTTTGGGCAAGCCCCTTCGTTCGAGGCGGTGCAACCCATGCCCGAGCCGCCGGGCGAAGTGCAGCATTACGAGCTGGGCGAGGCGCCGCTGGAACCGACGGAGCTGAACACCGAGACGTTGCTGTTGCGCCAGGCACCGGGCCAGTCGCCAAAGTACTACGACGAGTCCGAGGAGTTTGAAGAGGAGGGCGGGGGCCGGCCCCTGGAAACGCCTGGGCCGCTGTTGGGCGGACTCGGAGGTTTCCGGCTGGTGCATGGTCCGGGGATTGGCGGGCAGGGAGGAGTGGGGACGGAGCGTGGCAAGAGCCGCAATCCGGGCAGCGGGGGGAGCGGTTCGGGGTTCGGCCGGGGACGTGGCAGTCGTGGCGGGTTGGCCGGAGGCGGGGGCACGAAGGCCTCAGAGCGGGCGGTGGCTGCCGCGCTGTACTGGTTCCAGCGCCACCAGGCCCCGGCGGGCAACTGGAGCCTGCAGTTCCAACATCAGTGCAAGTCGTATCCGTGCAGCGGCCAGGGGAGCGTGCGGGCCGACGCCGCGGCCACGGCCCTGGCGCTTTTGCCCTTTCTGGGCGCCGGCCAGACCCACAAGAGCAAGGGGCCGTTCCAAAAGACCGTCGGCCGCGGCATCGCCTGGCTGATCAAGCAGCAGAAGGAGGATGGCGACCTTTCGGCCGGCGCCCCCCAGCCCATGTACTCGCACGGGCTGGCCACCATCGTCCTGTGCGAGGCGTACGGGATGACCGGCGACGAATACGTGGGCCGGGCAGCCGCCAAAGGCATTCGATTCATCGAAATGGCCCAGAACCGCGCCACCGGCGGCTGGCGGTACGTCCCCGGCGACGAAGGCGATACCTCGGTCGTCGGCTGGCAGGTCATGGCGCTGAAGAGTGGGCAGATGGCCGGCCTGGGCGTGAACACCTTCTGCCTGGAAGAAGTGCACAAGTGGCTCAAATCGGTGGCCAAAGGGCACTACGGCGGACTGTTCGCCTACCAGCCGCACAAGGAGCCTACCCCCTCGATGACGGCCGTGGCCCTCTTGTGCCACCAGTATCTGGGCACACCCCCTGACGCCCCGAAAATGCTCGAGGCCAAGCAGTATCTCCTCCAAAACCTGCCCTCGGCCGACGGCGATCGCGATACCTACTACTGGTATTACGCCACGATGGCCATGCACAACTTCCTGGACAAAGACTGGGATACTTGGAACCGGCAGATGCGCCGGGTGCTGATCACCACCCAGTCCAAAGCGGGCTGCGCCGAGGGGAGTTGGGACCCTGAACGCCCCACCCAAGACCGTTGGGGCCAGGCCGGCGGCCGGCTGGTTACCACCGCCTTCTGCACCCTTTCGCTGGAGGTTTACTACCGCTACCTGCCGCTGTTCAAGGTAGCGGAAGCCGGTAGCCTTCCTGGCGGCCAGGGGGGCGATGTCTCCCGGCCGTAATCCCTGTACCGTACGCAATGGCCACGATTGTCGATTGGAAGAGCCTGTGTAGCGCGGCTTCGGCGGTGCTGGCCGGCCGGATCGCGGCTGCCCCAACGTTTGGCGTGTGCCCACCCCTTGTGGCATTTTCGCCAGGCGGCATTTTTCCAATCGCTTTTCAGTACCTTCCTCATGCCCTATACTGAGGCATAAGTCGTCGCGTTATAGGATGATGTTTGCCGCCGGTGCGAGGTGCGCCCATCGGGCCGTCCGCCCCCCGGCGTGCGGCAAAGACAGGTATGGACGATCAAAACAAGTCAAGTCGCGGAAAGTCGGACCATTGGGACCTTCTGGCTTCGACGCTGGGGGCTGTGCCGCCTTCGGAGAGCACAGAAAGCCCGGCCGGTGTCGAGCCCTCGCAGCAAGCGGCCCCGGCCGAGTCGCCGGGCGCAGCCGAATCGCCGGTTGATGGCGGCCAGCCCCCCGTTTCTGGCCAGGCCGATCTGTGGGTGGTCTCCGAACCGGCGGCCCCGGCGGCAGAGCCGATTTCGGGGGTGTCGGAAGAAATCGTCTCGGAATCGCCCCAGGAGGCGGGCGCCTCGGGCACACAAGGCCTGTTGGCCTCGCTGCCGCAATCGACATTCGCGCCGCCTCGGCCTGAGCGGCAGAAGACCCCACAAGACTGGGCTCGACTGGCGAGCCAACTGGGCGTGGAGCTTCCCCCGGAAGCCTTCGAGCCCGTTCAGGCGAGCGCCGAGACCACACTCGACTCTACCCCTCGCCCGAGCATCGTGGTAACGACACTGGAGACCGGGCCTTTGCCCCCGGCCGGCAAGTCGGCTGCCAAGCCGAGCGAGGAAACGGCCGCCTCGCGCCGGCGGCGCAAACGCCGCCGCAAATCCGCCGCCTCGGCCGGCGGGTCTTTCGGTGAATCCCTGCACGAGCCGGAGCCATTGGATACCACCGCACCTGCGGAAGGGGCTTCGGCTGGCGACGATCTGGATGACTTGTTGCTCTTGCCCGAGGAGTCCGAGGAGACGCCGGAGGCGGCCGAGCCTGCCGCCGCTGGTTCTACGACCGAGGGCGAGGCTTCGCCGGCCCAGGCCGGCTCTCAGGCCGGCGCCGGGCGTGCCAAGAGGCGGCGCCGCCGCAAGAAGAAGCCCGTGGCGGGGGTTCCGGAAACGCCCGAGGCCGCCCTGGCCCAGGCCCGCGAACGGGTGGAATCGATCGAGGATCGGGCCTTCGATGCCGATGCCCATCTGGCCGATTCGGCCGAGGGGGATCTGGCCGACGAAGAGGGCGATGCCGAAGAGTCCGACGACAAGGCCGGCATCCACCGCAGCATTCCGACTTGGGAAGAGGCGGTGGGGATCATCATCGCGGCCAACCTGGAAGCCCGGGCCAAGAATCCCGACCGCCGTTTCCCTTATTCCGCACGCGGCCGGAACCGGTAGCGCCTGCGGCAAAGGGCCCGGGGCTTTGGCGGCTCTTGCCTGGCGGGCTCGGCGTGCCCACAATGGCGGCACCGGGTTCTTTCCACACACGAGGATGCCGCCATGCAAAGTTTCAGGGTTTGGTGGGTTTCGTGGGCTGCCGCGGTGACGGTCGGTGCGGTGGCGATTCTCCAAGCTGCCGAAGTCAAAGACACGCTTCCCGAGCCGCCGCCGGGCAAGCACTGGAAGCTCGGCTGGCACGACGAGTTCGACGGGACGGCGCTGGATAGCAGCCGCTGGGAAATCCCGCCCGAAGGCAAGCGCCGCGACGCCTACTGGTCGCCCAAGGCGATCGCGCTGGATGGCAAAGGCCATCTGGTGATCCGCGTGTTCCGCGAGGGGGACCGGTACATCGACGGCTGCGTGCGGACCCGCGGCAAGTTCGAGCATGCCTTCGGCTATTATGTGGCGCGGGTGCGGTTGCAGAAGCAGCCCGGCCATTGGTCGGCCTTCTGGATGTACCACCCCAGCGTGGGTAAAGTGGGCAACGAGGGGCGCGACGGCACCGAGATCGACATCTTCGAGAAGCCCTGGCTGGACGATCGGGTGCAGCAGACCCTGCACTGGGACGGCTACGGCAAGCACCACAAGTCCGAGGGCAAGGTGGTCCGCGTGCCCGGCGTGATGGAGGGCTTTCATACCTTTGCCCTCTGGTGGCGGCCGGATGTGTACATCTTCTACGTGGACGGCAAGGAAACGTGGCGTACCCATGCCGGGGGCGTCTGCCAGGTGCCGCTCTACTTGAAGCTGAGCGATGAGGTGGGCCCCTGGGCGGGCGATATCCGCAAGGCCCAACTGCCCGACGAGTTCCTCGTGGATTACGTCCGCGTGTACGATCTGGTGGACAAGCCGTAGCCTTTGGCGCGGGCTAGGGCGAGGGCAACCCGGCTGCCGGGCCGCCGCCCCGCGCTCGGCACGCCGCGGCGCTGCCTCGAAAGGCGTGTGGAGAAGGGACATCGCAAACGGAGGTTTTCCATGATGTGCACATTTTGGGGGCTGGTGCTGGGCCTGGCGGCAGGCTTCGGCAACCAGGAACCGCTCGATACGTTTGCCTACAGCGATGCGGCAGCGGCCGCCCGGGCATGGGTGGCCTCGTCCGGGACGCCTGCCGCCCGGATTGCCATCGACCAGGGCCGGCCCGCCCTGGTGGTCGAGATCCCCTTCGCCCGCGATCCCAAGCTCGAGCGGACCATCCACGATCGGTCGCTGGCCGCCGACCTCAGCCCGTTCGGCGGATTCACCCTGGAGCTTGTGGCCGAGGAACCCGCGGCCATCGGCCAGGTGAGCCTCTATTTCCGCAGCGGCAAGGGTTGGTATGCGGCGGGGACGAACCTGGCGGCCAAGGGGCGGCAGACGTTGCAGTTCTCCAAGGCGGCGTTTCGCATCGAAGGCACGCCGGAGGGCTGGCAGAAGGTCGACGGGGTGCGGATCTCGTTTTGGCGCGGGGCCCCCCGCGATGCCGAGGTTCGCCTGGTGCGCCTGGCCGCGGTGTGGAACGATGTGGCGGTGGTGATCCCTTCGGCGGCGCAGCGGGCCGGCAACCGGGAGCTTTCGGTGGCGGTGCAGAACGCGGAGCTGGTTTGCGACTTGCTGGCCGAGATGGGCATCCCGTGCGATGCGATCGAGGATGCGCCGCAACTGGCGGCGGGGCTTGCCCGCCGGCGCCTGGTGCTGGTGCCGTATCATCCGGCACTAAGCCCCGAGGCGGTGGGCGCTTTGGCCCGCTATGTCGCCTCGGGCGGCAAGCTGGTGCTGTGCTATCAGTTTCCGCCGCAGTTGGGCGAGGTGCTGGGGTTTGGGGGGGCGAAATACGTGCGGCCCGAGCGGCCCGACCAATTCGCCGAGATGCGTTTCGAGGCCCCCGATGTGTCCGGGCTGCCCAAAGCGGTGCGGCAGAACTCGTGGAACATCACCGCCGCCGAGCCCGTGGGCTTCCACGCGCGGGTCATCGGCCGATGGTTCGATGCCCAGGGCCAGCCCACCGGCCAGCCGGCCGTGCTCTTGAGCGACCGGGGGGCCTTTTTCAGCCACATCGTGCTGGGCGACGACCGGCCGGCCAAGAAGCAGATGCTGGCCGCCGTGCTCGGGGCGCTGGAGCCGGCGCTGTGGGAGGCGATGCTGCGGGCCGAGCAGGCCCGATGGGGCCGTGTGGGCCATCTGGCCTCGGCCGAGCAGGTCGTCCGATATGTGCGGGCCAGCAAGAATGCCGCGGCTGCCGAGCGGCTCCAAGAGGCCCAGGCCCGGCAGGCCGCCATGGCCTCCCACGCCGAAAAGCGCGAGTTCGCCAAAGCGGTGGAGTTGGGCCGGCAAGCCCACGAACTCCTGGCCGAAGCCTACCTCCGCGCTACCCCCAGCCGTTGGCCCGAGGGCCGCGCCTTCTGGAACCATTCGGGTACCGGCGCCTATCCGGGCGACTGGGACCGCACCTGCCGCGAGCTGCGGGCGGCCGGCTTCAACATGGTCCTGCCGAACATGCTTTGGGGTGGCCTGGCGCACTATGCCAGCGATGTGCTCCCCCGCAGCCGCACCTTCGCCCAATACGGCGATCAGATCGCCCAGTGCGTGGCGGCCGCCCATCGCCACGGCATCGAAGTCCACGTGTGGAAGGTCAACTACAACTTGAGCACCGCACCCAAAGAGTTCGTGGAGAAGATGCGCCAAGCCGGGCGCACCCAGGTTTCGGCCGATGGCTCGCCGGTGCGCTGGCTGTGCCCCTCGCACCCCGAAAACGTCCAACTGGAGGGCGAAAGCATGCTGGAAGTGGCCCGCAAGTACGACGTCGACGGGCTGCACTTCGATTACATCCGCTATCCCGATGGCGAGGCCTGCTACTGCCCGGGGTGCCGCCAGCGGTTCGAGAAACAGCGGGGCAAGCCCGTGGCACGCTGGCCAGACGACTGCTACCGCGGCCCGCTTCGCGACGAATACCGGCAATGGCGCTGCCAGCAGATTACCCGGCTGGTCGAGACGGTGGCCACCCAGGCCCGGCAACTCAAGCCGAAGCTGAAGATTTCGGCCGCAGTGTTCGGCGCCTATCCCGCGTGCCGCGATTCCGTGGGCCAGGACTGGCTGGCCTGGGTCCAGGCGGGATATGTGGATTTCCTCTGCCCCATGGATTACACGGAAAGCGATCTGGCGTTCGAGGTGTTGGTGGCCAACCAGCTCAAGCTGGTGGCCGGGCGCGTGCCGCTGTATCCGGGGATTGGGGCCACCGCGTCGCGATCGGCCCTTTCGCCGGACCGGGTGGTGGGGCAGATCCAATTGGCGCGGCAACTGGGGGCCGCGGGCTTTACGGTGTTCAACCTCTCGGAGCGGACCGCCGCCGAGATTCTGCCGGTCGTGGGCTTAGGCGCAGGTGCCCAACCTGCCACCCCGCCGCACCAGCGGGCAGGCGCCAAGCGCTGAGCCCGCGGTGGCCGGCCATCTGACCCGGGGTCGGCGTTCAGGGCCTTGCCGTCCTTTCAAGGCCATGGCCGTAGCGGCCCCGGGACCCGCTTGCGCGGTTCATAGCGCCCCGAGGTACACCAGAAAGTCGTAGATCCACGGGTGGGTCCACGGGTTCCAGGTGGGATAGGCGGCCGAGAGGGCGGAGAGGGCCAAAGCCGCGGCGGCCAGCCATCGGGCCCATCCCCGGCCGCTCATCCGGTCGGCCGCCGGCACCAGCGCTGCCAGCCATAACGGCGCCATCCAAAAAGCCCATCGCAGCCCCGAGGTGGTCCCCCCGTAATTGCGGTCGATCTGGGGGCGGAGGATGTAGAAGGCCAGCACCACGGCCGAGACGCCGGCAATCGCCAGGGCCAGATGCCGCAGGCCTTTTTCGGGCGGCCGCACCAGCCACACGCCCAACCCCACGGCGCTCAACAGCCAAAGCGGGGTAAGCGCAAAAATGCCGTGATGCCCCACCAGCACGTGCAGGGCATACACCGCCCGGCTGGGTTCCCCAGCATCCAGGCCTTTGGGGTTTTGCCAATAGCTGGACAACTGCCGCCCGCCGCGCTGGTAGGTGTAGACGTACCAGTTGTCCGAAGGGTCGGTCTGGCTGCGATGCATGTAGGGCGGCCGAAGGCTGCGGTGGGCGATCCAATTGGTGGCGAAAAAGGCGGCAGCGACCACCAGCGCGGCAGGCACGAAGGCCAGCACGGTCTGCCGCGGAGCTTTCCATAACAGGGCGATCGCCATGGGCGCGAACAAGGCCAGTGCGGGCAACTCCTCGGCCGCCATCAAGGCCCCGAAGAACCCCGCCGCCACAAAGTACCGCCACTGGCGCCGGCCATCGAGCCACACCCGGCTGGCCGCATACAGGGCCACCGCCGTGCATACCGCTGCCCAAAGGTGGTTGTTGAGCACCACGGCAAACGTGGTCAAGAAGGTGCCGAAGGCCGCCGCCGCCATCGTGAATAGCCGCCCCCAGTCCGTCTGCCCGACCCGTTCGAGCAACTTGCCCAGCACCCAGAAATACAAGACCATCGGCACCACGTTGACCACGATCAGCAGGAGCCGGCCAATCGCGTAGGGTTGGGTGCCCAGGGTCTGGCCGGTCAGACCGTGGATGACCCAGTACGGCCCGGCGACCAGCCTGGCCATCAGCGGCGGCTTGCTGGAATACAGGTGGCCATCGTGTTTGACCATGTCGATGGTATCCCAGCCCTGCTCCTCGATGACCTTGTCGATGGCGTAGGGCGCGCCGGGAATGCGCATCTCCTCTTCGACCAGGGCCCGCACCGTGCACCAGCGGCTGCGGTCATTGGCACTGAGGAAGGGTCGGCGGAGCTGGGCGGCGCGCTGGAGCTTTTCGAGCCGCTCGGCCAGCCGGGCCTCGATCTCCTCGGCGGGCAGCCCCTGGGCCTGGAGTTCCTTGCGCTTTTCGGCCTGCTCTTTAGGGATGCTTTCCAGGCGGTTCCGCTGGAGGGCCAGCACATCGACCGAATCCACGGCGAGAATCCGGCCCAGCATCAGGCCCACGCTGGCCGCCGCCAGGATGAGATACACGTGGCGCCGTAGCGCCGAGCGGTCCTGACTACTCTCCGAAGCCATCATGATTACCTCGCTATCCCGATTGCCGCCGCGTGCGGCTGGGCGGCCGTGCTCGGCGGCGGAATACGCCTCCTGGGCTCATGGGAACCACGCACCGCGGTGCCCGGCGGCTGGAACCGGCGCGCTTCGCGGCGTGCGGGCATTTTGCCGCCACAGGGCGCTTGGCACGGCCCGGTGCGGGCACGGCTTACCCGCGGGGTGGCGGGTCTGGCGGCCGCGATTGACCCTCGGCCGGCCCCGTGCGCTCTGCAATCGAGTACGCCCGCACCTGCGGATTATGGTACGCCACGAACAGTTCCCCCAGAATGCCTACCGACAGCAACTGCGCACCCAATAGCAGCAACGCCGCCGAATAGATCACCGCCGGCCGCGTCTGCAAGTGGATAGGGGTCATGCCCGGCAAGCGGGAGATCACCCATTCCGCAGCCAGCCAGGTCAATCCCAAGCTCCCCACCAGAAAACACACGAGCCCCAGCGTACCCAACAGGTGCTGCGGGCGCTGGCCGAAGCCCGTCAGGAACTTCACCGTCAACAAGTCCAGAAAGCCCTTGACCAGGCGCGTGACGCCGTACTTGGACCGGCCGAAACGCCGCGGCCGATGATGGACCTCGATCTCGCCGGTGCGGAAGCCCCGGGCGGCCGCCAGCACCGGCACGAAGCGGTGCATCTCGCCATAGAGCTGGATTTCGTCGAGGACCTCGCGCCGGTAGCACTTCATGCCGCAGTTGTGGTCATGCAGGTGGACGCCGGTGAGCGTGCTGACCATGGCGTTGAACACCCGCGAGGGGATGACCTTGTGCCAGGGGTCGTGCCGCACGCGCTTCCACCCGCTGACCACGTCCACCTGGCCCTGCATGGCGTCGAGGAATCGCGGTATTTCGTGCGGGTCGTCCTGGAGGTCGGCGTCCATGGTCAGCACCAGTTCGCCGCGGGCGTCAGCAAATACGGCGCATAGCGCGGCCGCCTTGCCGAAGTTCCGGCGGAACCGAATCCCCCGCACCCGCCCATCGGCCGCCGCCAGCGACCGGATGCGGTCCCACGACCCATCGTCCGAGCCGTCATCCACGAAAATCACCTCCACGTCATAGCGGCCCGCATCGGCGACCTGGCGAATCTCTTCGTACAGCAGTTCGAGGCTGGGCTCCTCGTTGTAAACGGGAATGACGATCGACAGCATCACACGGCACCCGTGTGCCCCGCGGGAAGGAAAGAGCCAGCACTAAGGAGGGCTTTCGGCTGGCGGACCCCACCAATACAGGATACCCGAAATCGCCAGCTCCGACACTACCCAAACGACGCGCAACACGGCGGCGCTGGCCACCGCCAGCAAGGCCGCCTTCGCCACCAGACCGCCCAAGTGGGGGGCCATCAGCTCCGCCAATACCGCCTCGCGGATGCCAAGCCCTCCCGGCACGAAGATCACTACAAAGCCCGCCAGGGTGGCCATGGCCACGCTGGCCAGGTACCGCGGCAGTTCGAGCGCCGCCGCCTCGATCCCCATGCCGCGAAGCACCGCCCAGTAGCTCACTGCCAGCATAAGCCACGCCAAAGCGCTACAGGCCCAGCCGGCCAGTAGCGTGCGCGGGCCGAGGCGATCCAGCCCCTCGTGCCCCATAGCGCTCAAGTACCGCGATCCAGCCAGGCGCACCACACGCCGAAAGACCCAGGGTATCGTAGGAAGCCCCAAACCTACCGCCAACCCTATCGCCCCCCACATGAGCACCGCCTGCGTCCGATGGGCGATGGCCAGATACACCGCCGCCAGACCCCCCCCGCAGGCCAGCCAGGTGAACGTCTCGAGAAAGACACTGGCAGCCGCCACGGCCACGTCCGGCCGGGCCGACCAAATCAAACTCACCCGCAGCACCACCACCGTCACCTTGCCCGGCACGTACTTGCCCAAGTGCCCGATGTAATACGCCCGCAGCGCCTCGCGCAGCCCCACGGGCTGGCCCAGATCCCGCAGAATGCGGTGCCAGTAGATGCCGGCAGGCAACAAGCCCAAGAGATAGACCACCCCGCTGGCGGCCAGCCAGCCCGGCCGGAGGTCCCCCGCCACGGCCCCGCTG
>JBBIQF010000200.1:0-10759 GCA_037442445.1 Planctomycetaceae bacterium | reverse complement strand
GACGCAGCATGTCCACACTGACGAGACGGGCTTGTTGGGCCCTGGCGGCGGGGATGTTTCTGGCCTTTGGGGCCGATCGGGCGGCGCTGGCCGCAAACGGCCCGGTGCGCCCCAACGTGCTTTTCATCGCCATCGACGATTTGAACGACTGGGTGGGCCATCTGGGCGGCAATTCGGACGTGAAGACGCCCAACCTGGATCGCCTGGCACGCCGCGGCGTGAGCTTTGCCAACGCCCATTGTGTGGCGCCGGCGTGCAATCCGTCGCGGGCCGGATTGCTTTCCGGGCTGCGGCCCTCGACCACCGGCATCTACCACAACCACCACAACTGGGTCGATACGCTGGCCGGTGTGCTCACGCTGCCCGAGCATTTCCGGGCCTGCGGCTACCGCGTCGTGGGCGGGGGGAAGATATTCCACGGCAGCCAGAATGCCGCCCGGTTCTGGGATGAGTATTACCAGCGGCACGAACTGCCGCCCCCGAAAACGCCGTACAACGGATTGAACCGGGGCCATTTCGACTGGAAGGCCCTGGACATCGCCCCGGAGGACATGCCCGACTACAAATTGGTGACCTGGGCCATCGAGCAGTTGCGGCAGATGCGCGATCGGCCGCTGTTTCTGGCCGTGGGCATCGTCAAACCCCATCTGCCCTGGTACGTGCCGAAGAAGTACTTCGACCTGTACCCCAAAGACCGCCTGACCTTGCCCCAGGTGCCCGACGACGACCTGGACGACGTGCCGCCCATCGGCCGGCGCATGGCCAATCCCGAAGGCGACCATAAGGCGGTGGTCGAGTCGGGCCAGTGGCGCGATGCCGTGCAGGCGTATCTGGCGACCATCAGCTTCGTGGACGAGCAGGTGGGCCGGCTGATCGATGCCCTGGACCAAAGCCCCCTGGCGGGCAATACCATCGTCGTGCTGTGGGGCGACCACGGCTGGCACCTGGGCGAAAAGCACCATTGGCGCAAGTTCACCCTGTGGGAGGAAGCGACGCGGGCGCCGCTCGTGGTGGTAGCGCCGGGAGTGGCCCGGCCGGGAGGCATCTGCAACCGCCCGGTAGATTTCCTGAGCATCTACCCCACGCTTGCCGACCTGTGCGGATTGCCCATCCCCAAACATGTCCAAGGTCCGAGTCTCCGCGTGCTGCTCGCGGACCCCGATGCGCCGTGGGATCGGACGGCGCTGACCACCCACGTCCGGGGCGAACACGCGGTCCGCAGCCAGCGGTGGCGGTACATCCGCTACCACGACGGCACCGAGGAGCTCTACGACCACGACAAAGACCCCATGGAGTGGAAGAACCTGGCGGCGCAGCCGGGCCACGAGGCCCTCAAACACGAGATGGCTCGGTGGATGCCCGAGAAAGAATCGCCCGACGCCCCCGCGGCCAAGTCGGGCGCCAAACCCCGGGCCAAGGGCCAGGCGAAGGCCAAATCCGGCCGGGGCAAGACCGGCGCCCAGGCGCCCGCGCGCCCCGCAGATCCGTAACGCGCCATTCGATCGGCGTGCCAGCGCACCGCGCCCCGGCGCCTGGCAGGCGCGGGTGCGATGGGATACACTCCGCGGCATGTGGCAGCGCCTGGGCGAACTGGCAGCTTTGTTCTTCAAGTTGGGGAGCATCAGCTTCGGCGGCCCGGCCGCGCACCTGGCTCTGATGGAGGAAGAAGTCGTTGCCCGCCGCCAGTGGATGTCGCGCCAACAGTTTCTGGACCTGTGGGGCGCAACCTATCTGATCCCCGGGCCCAACGCGCTGGAGATGACCGCGCACGTAGGCTACCAGCGGGCCGGCGCGTTGGGGCTTGCCGTGGCGGCCGTGACTTTCCTGCTCCCTGCGGCCGTGCTCAGCGGCGTGCTGGCCTGGGCCTATCTGGCCTACGGCCAACTGCCCGAGGTGACACCGTTCTTGCAAGGCGTGAAGCCGGCCGTGCTGGCGGTCATTGCCGTGGCCTTGTGGCGATTGGGCCGGACGGCCATCAAGGGGTGGCGCACCGCGGTGGTGGCCAGTGCCGTGGCCTCGGCGGCCCTGCTGGGCGCCAACGAGGTGCTGGTGCTGTTGGCCGCTGCGCTTCTAGGGACCCTGGTCCAGCGTGGCGGCCGGCCTCCGGGGCCCGAAGCTGCTTCGGCCGGGCAAGATACGCCGCAATCGCCCGCAGCCAGCGCCGGCCATGAGCCTCCGCCCGCGGGACCAAGCGCCGCAGGTGTGCCGAGCAATGAGACGCCAAAGCCAGACGCCGCGGGTGTGCCGAGCCCGTACCCCACGGGGGAAAACCGAGCGGGCAGGCGGCACACGGCGCAGGCCGGCCTGCCGGGCCCTAGCGCAGCAAGCCTTGCTGGCCGCAGCTTCCCGCTATGGTTTGCCGGCGCGGTGGCTGCCGTGCCCCAGGCCATCCCCCTTGCCCCGCTGACCCTCTTTTTCCTCAAGGTGGGGGCGGTGCTCTACGGCACCGGGTATGTGTTGATCGCGTACCTGGAAGGGGGCTTGGTGCGCGACCACGGCTGGCTCAGCCCGCAGCAGCTCCTCGATGCCGTGGCGGTGGGCCAGATCACCCCCGGCCCGCTCATCACCACAGCGACGTTTGTGGGGTATTTGCTTTCGGGGCCGGCCGGCGCGGCCGCGGCCACGCTGGGGATCATCCTGCCGGGGCTGGCCGTGGTGGCCATCACCAGCCCGTGGATCGGTTCCTTGCGCCAATGGCCGTGGACCGCGCGGTTCCTCGATAGCGTCGGTGCTGCCTCGCTGGGCCTGACGCTGGCCGTCACGCTCACGCTTGCCCACCGGGTGCTGGTGGATGGGCGGAGCGTGTTGATCGCCGCGGCCTCGGCACTGGCCCTCTTGCGGTGGAAGCTGAACCCGGCGTGGCTGATCGTAGCCGGTGCCGTGGCCGGCTGGCTCTTGGGCGGCTAAGATAGCGCCCGGAAAACGGGCCGAAGCTTTTAGTCCACCATGCAAGCGGGAGTGTTGCGATGAAGCGGTGCACAGCCACGGCGTTCTGGGTGATGGGAGCTATGGGGGCGGCCTGCGCGATGCTGCTGGCCCCCTCGGTCCAGGCCGGCGAGCAAGCCAAGTTCGCGGCAGTCACCTGGGTGTTCGAAGACGCCCAGGCAGGCCGGCTGCCTGCGGGGTGGCAGGCCGACAAGACCGGCGAGGGCCCCGGCAGCGTGTGGAAGGTGGTGGAGGACGCCACCGCGCCAGCCGGTCCGCATGTGCTGGCGCAAACCTCTTCCGAAGGGCCTCGCCCGCTGTTCAATCTCTGCGTGCTTCAGAATCCGGTGCTGGCCGACGTGGCGCTCTGCGTCTCGCTCAAGGCCGTCGGCGGAAAGATCGACCAAGGCGGCGGGTTGGTGTGGCGCTATCAAGATCGCAATAACTATTACATCTGCCGGGTCAATCCGCTGGAGGCCAACTTCCGGCTGTATAAGGTGATCGGGGGCAAGCGCATCCAACTGGCCAGCGCGCCGGCCAGCTCCGAGCGCCGCTGGACTACGGTGCGCGTCGAGCATCGGGGAACGCACATCCGCTGCTGGCTGGACGGCCAGTTGCTGCTCGAATCGCAGGATGACGCCATCGGCCGGCCCGGCCAGGTAGGGCTTTGGACCAAAGCCGATGCCGTCACCCACTTCGATAACCTGCGGATCGAAGCTACGGAGTAGCCATGTTTGCGTGGATCGGTTGCCTTGCCGCGGCGCTGGCCGCACCCGCCCCCTCGGACCCCTGGCTCGATGCGCTGGCCCGGGTGCCGTATCCTCCCGAGATGACCGCGCCCGCCGAACCCGGCCCGGTGCTGGAACTCTTGCGGCAGGATTACGAGGAGCTGGAGATCAACCGCTCGGTCATCGCCACGCCGATGCAAATTGGCCAGCAGCGTTTTGCCCGCGGGTTGGGGACGCATTCCGTGGGGCATTTGCGCATCCGCTCGCCTGAACCGCTGGCCCGGCTGGTGGCGACCATCGGGGTGGACCACAATCCCCGTACGCGGGGCGGGCTCGGTGATATTCGTGGTGGCCACCGGCACGCGCCAGCGGTTCCGCTCCCGCGTGTTTCGCGGTGGAGAGCCCCCCGAAACGATCGACCTGCCGCTCCATGGCGCCACCGAGGTGGACTTGCTGGTGGAAGACGCCGGTGACGGGCCGGCCTGCGACCGCGCCGACTGGGCCGAGGCCCGCCTCCTCACCCAAAAAGGCGCCACATGGTGGCTGGACGCTTTGCCCCGGGCGGCCGAGCCCCCGCTGGGCCGCTATCCCTTCTCATTCCATTACGCCGGCCGGCACAGCGATACGCTGCTCCCCCAATGGCGCAACCAACAGACAAGCGCCGCGTTGGCCGAGGGCAAAACCCGGACCACGACCACCTAGGTCGATGGGCACACGGCCTGTGGTTCGAGTTCGAACGCGTCGCCCCGGGCACCGAACTCCACCGCACACGCCCCGAATGGCTGCTCCGCCACCCGCACCAGCCCGCAAGAACAAGAAAACGCACGACCCTCTCCCGCGGTGAGAGAGGGTCGTGCCAACGGGGCGGGGGAGCAATGAGGCCGACCGAAACGTGCCGCCCCGGCTGTTTCGGCTTTTGGTCTTCTGCCGCTTGGCTTTGTGTGGCAGGAAACGCTGGACCGCGGGGCCGGCGTGCCGTCTTACCGGCAGGGCGGACTTACTCTTTGCCCTTTGCCCGGCCGGGGCCGCGGAACCCACCCATCAGATCCCGCATGTCGATCTCGAACTTGGGCCCCTTCATCTTCTCGAACTTTTCCTTCTGTTCGGCGGTGAGCACAGCCAGAAGTTTTTCGTCGGTTTCCTTGCGCAGGGCTTCGAACTTCTCGCGCATCTGCTCGCGCTGGCCGGAGGTGAACAGCTCGCGGCCCTTGTTCATCGACTCTTCGCGGATCTGGGCGAACTTCTGCTTCTGCTCGTCGGTGATGCCCAGTTCCTTGGCCACCTCGGGATCATCCAGGGCCTGCGTCCCCCGGATCTGGAGCGAGATCTGCTTGAGCCGCTCGAGTTGGTGCGGCAGCAGCACCTCTTCGACGGCCTTGCGGGTCTCCTGGTTGAGCGCCTCCATTTTCTTGCGCATCTCGGCGAAGCGGGCCTGACGCTCCTCGCGGCTGAGTTCCTGGACGGCTTCCGGCCGGGGGAAGGCCTCGCGGAGGCGGGCCATAGACTTCTCGCCGATTTCCCGCAGCTTGGCCTTCTGGTCGTCCACCAGTTCCAGTTCCTTCTGGACTTTCTCGACCCGCAGCAGTATCAGCCAGTTGGAGCCCGGCCCTCCCCCAGGGCCAAAACCGAAGCCCATCGGACCGCGGCCACCCGGCTTGCCCGGCGGCTGCCCCAGGGCCGTACCGGCCAGAACCAGTGCGGCCATCACGGCCAGTCCCCAACCCATCGTTCGAACCATGCGCGACATCGATCGTCCTCCAAAGAAAAAAGTACCCAAATGCCACTGGGCGTGCCGACTACTCGCAAGAGGCGACGCGCCTGAAAACCCAAAACCCCCCGGGCCAGTATCAACGCTTCTTGAGCGTCACGCTTACCCCGCCACCCTCCTGATAAAAAACCGTCTCCAAATTCGGATCGGTGGTGATCGCCTTGACGAACTCGGGATTGGCCATCCGCGGAGTGATGTTGTGCGCGACAATCAGGCCCCCGGGCCGGACCAGAGGCAGCGTTTTCCGAAGATAGTCCAGGTATCCCTCTTTATCCGCGTCGATGAACACCAGGTCCACCGGGCCCTCCAGCCGCGTCACGGTCTGGTGCGCATCGCCCTCGACTATGGTTACCATTGAACTGACGCCGGCCTTAACGAAGTTCTCGCGGGCCAGGGCGGCCCGGCCAGGGTCGAGCTCGTGAGTAATGAGCTTCCCCCCGGTGGTCCGCAGTGCCAGGCAGAACCAAATGCCCGAGTAACCGTTCGAGGTGCCAATCTCGACCACGGTTTTTGCGCCGATAGACTCGGCCAGGAGGCGCAGGAGCCGGCCATCTTCCACCGGGACATTCATCATGCCCCGCGATTGGGTGGTGCGCAACTGGGCCAGCACATCCAGAATCTTCCGCTCGGCGTCATCCTTCGGTTGGGGGGGAGTTTGGAACGTGGCAGAGGCCCGCGGACCAAAGGGCCCGGCGGGCGGGCCCATTCCGGGCCGGAAGCCAGGACCAGGACCTGCAGGCCCCGGCCTCAATTCCTCTTGCGAAAGCTTGCCATCCCTGTTGCGGTCCAATTTTTTGAGCGCCGTGGCCGCTTGGGCGATCTCGTCGGCCGATAGTTCGCCATCGGCGTTAGCATCCAATGCTGCCAACAGTGGTAGGCCAGGGAGACCCCGCGGGGGGCCACCCGGCCCCGGAGGTTGGCCCGCGCACCACACTGCACAGCCTAAGCTGATGAGCACCGCGATCCACAACACCGCGCTGACCACCGGCCGGTAGCTCTTCAACGTCATGGCAAACCCGAATGAGGGGGAAGGAACTGGGCCCGGTTGCGAGGCGCCGGCCTGAAGGAAACCGCTTCAAGAACACGGCAGAGTCTGGCTCTCGGTATTCGGGGGAGCTAGCACCGGAACCGAACTCCCGGCTTGAAGCGGTTTCCTCCAGACCGGCGTGGGAGTCTGCGAAACTTACGGGGCCTAGCGCAGCGGCGTCGAATGTATCTGGCCGCCGCAATACCACCGCAGGTGTTGAATCGCAGGCGGAACCGTTCGGTCCACAGGCGGTCCCTACCCGCCGAGGGACTCCCACCAACGGGTGGACTGATTCCGGCAGCCGCCCCACCCCAGGGCGGGGCCAGCCGCACAATGCGGCTTGAAGGCGGGGCCGTGGACCGGCGGGGCGGCCAAGGCCCGCAACCGGGCCCCCCGTGGACTGGGCGTCGCTTGGCCATGCTCTTGCCCTACAAGGAATTGGCTCCGGGCGCCCCCGGGTTCCTCGGAGATAGGCCCTAATCCAAACGCCCGACGCGGCTTGCCCTACTGAACGCCCGTGCCCTAAAATGGGTGGTTTTGTAAATCTCGGATGGATTCTTGCCCTGCCCATGGCCGCCACTGCAATCGTTGTTCGGGGGGCGCGGGAGCACAACCTCCGCGACGTGAACCTGGAGCTCCCCCGGAACAAGCTGATTTGCTTTACGGGCGTCAGCGGTTCCGGCAAGAGTTCGCTGGCGTTCGATACCCTGTATGCCGAGGGCCAGCGGCGCTATGTCGAGAGCCTTTCCACCTTTGCCCGCCAGTTCCTGGGGCAGATGCCCAAGCCCGATGTGGATCGGATCGAAGGGCTGAGCCCCTCGATTTCCATTTCCCAGAAAAGCGCTGGGCAGAACCCCCGCTCCACGGTCGGCACCATCACCGAGATCTACGATTACCTGCGGGTGCTGTATGCCCGGGTGGGAAAGGGGCACTGCCCGCAGTGCGGCCGGCCCATCACCTCGCAGACACGGCAGGAGATCGTCGATCGGATTCTCCAACTGTCGGCCGGCACCCGCTTTCTGGTGCTGGCACCGAAGGTCCGCCAACAGAAAGGGGAATACAAGGACCTGTTTGCCGACCTGTTGAAGCAGGGGTTCGTCCGGGCGCGGGTCGATGGAAACGTGGTGGCGCTGAGCGACGACCTGCGTTTGAACCGGCGGTTGCGGCACAACATCGAGGTCGTCATCGACCGGCTGGTGGCGGGGCCGGCCATCCGCTCGCGCCTGGCCGACGCCGTGGAACTGGCCCTCAAAGTCGGCGAAGGGAACTTGATTATTGCGGTAGAAGAGGGGGGTGCGGGGGCGGCGGGGCCATCTGGCCGTGGCGGCAAAGAACGCCCGGCCCGGCGCCTGGACGGTAGCGAGCCCCAAGGCCTGCCTGCCCCGGCGGAGGTGGCGGCGGCGGAGGTGCCGGCCGGCGACTCGGCCTCCGGCACCGGCTATCGCGACATCCATCTTTCGGCCCGCTATGCTTGCACGCACTGCCAGATCGGCTTCGAGCCCCCCGAACCCCAACTGTTCAGCTTCAACAGCCCGCAGGGCATGTGCCCGCAGTGCACCGGGTTGGGCGAGATTTACACCTTCGACCCCGCACGGATGATCCCCGATCCCACCCGGTCGTTCCAGCAGGGCTGCATCGAGCTTGTGGGCAAGTGGCGAGAGATAGGGCGGTGGCGGCGGCACATCTACCGCGGCGTGGCCGAGTTCTTGGAACGGCAATTCTCGCTGCCGCCTGGGACCGTGCTGGAGACCGCCTGGGAGGAACTGGACCCCCGCGTGCAACATGCCCTGCTGTATGGCACCGGCGACCAGCACATCACGTTCACGTGGCGTTCCGGCCCTTCGGGCTACAAGTGGGGGGGCACGTTCGAGGGGATCATCCCTGCGCTGCTCTCGCAGTACCGCAACTCGGACAGCCGGATTCAGCGGGCGTACCTGGAAAAATACATGCGGGTTACGCCGTGTGCGGCGTGTGGCGGGGCGCGGCTCAATCCGCGGGCGCGGGCAGTAACGCTGACCACCCGCGCCCCCCAATTCGGCGACAAGCCCTCGCGCAACCTGCCGGAGGTCTGCGCGCTGAGTGTCGCCCAGGCCGAGGAGTTCTTCCGCCATCTCGATCTGGACGCCACGGCCCAGACCATCGCTGCCGAGGCGCTGAAAGAAGTCCTCGGCCGGCTAAGCTTCCTCAAAAACGTGGGGCTGGATTATCTCACGCTGGACCGGGCGGCGCCCACGCTTTCCGGGGGCGAGATGCAGCGGATTCGGCTGGCCGGCCAGATCGGCTCCGGGCTGGTGGGCGTGCTGTACATCCTGGACGAGCCTTCGATCGGCCTGCACCCGCGCGACAATGCCCGGCTGCTGGAGACCCTGGCCCGGCTGCGGGACCAGGGCAACACGGTGATCGTGGTGGAGCACGACGAGGAGACGATGCGGGCGGCCGACTGCCTGGTCGATTTCGGCCCGGGTCCCGGCGTCCGCGGCGGCCAGGTGGTCGCTGCCGGGCCGGTCCGCCAGATCGTGCGCAACCCGGCCAGCATCACCGGCCAATACCTGGCGGGCAAGCGCCGCATCCCCATTCCGGCCAAGCGCCGGCCGCCTACAGGCAAGTACCTGGTGGTCCGCGGCGCGCGGCACAACAACCTCAAGAACCTGGATGTCGCCATCCCGCTGGGCCTGCTGGTGTGCGTGACCGGCGTTTCGGGGTCGGGCAAGAGTTCGCTGGTCAGCGATATCCTTACCGAGGCCCTGCGCCGGGACCTCAACGGCGGCGTGGGCACGCCCGGGGCCTATGACCGCATCGAGGGCCTCGAGCATCTGGACCGGATGATCGCCATCGACCAGTCGCCGATAGGCCGCACCCCGCGGTCCAACCCGGCCACGTATATCAAGCTGTTCGACGATATCCGCAACCTGTACGCCCAATTGCCGGAATCGCGGGCCCGCGGCTATGCCCCCGGGCGGTTCAGCTTCAATGTCGCAGGCGGCCGGTGCGAGGCCTGCGAAGGCAACGGCGCCAACCGGCTGGAGATGGATTTCCTGGCCGATATCTGGGTCACCTGCCCCGTTTGCGGCGGCTCGCGATTCAACCGCGAGACCCTCCAGGTCCGCTACAAGGGCAAGTCCATTGCCCAGGTGTTGGAGATGGACGTGCAGGAGGCCCTGGCGCATTTCGAGAACATCCCGGCCATCCGCCACAAGCTCCAGACCTTGCACGACGTGGGATTGGACTACTTGAAGCTGGGCCAGCCGTCGCCCACCCTTTCCGGCGGCGAAGCCCAGCGGATCAAGCTGGCCAGGGAACTGGTCAAGCGGAGCACCGGGCGGACCCTGTACATCCTCGACGAGCCCACCACGGGGTTGCACTTTGCCGATATCGAGCTTTTGCTCCGCGTGCTGCACACGTTTGTGGATGCGGGCAACACGGTGGTGGTGGTGGAGCACAATCTGGAGGTGGTAAAGACTGCCGACTGGGTCATCGACCTGGGGCCGGAAGGGGGCGACGCCGGGGGCTACTTGGTGGCGGTCGGCACGCCTGAGGAGCTGGCCCGGGTCGAGGCCTCGCACACCGGCCGGGCCTTGCGGCCCGTGCTGGAGGGCCGGCCCGCTTCCGACGGCCGGGGGGTGCGGCCCAAGCCGGCCAGCGCCCGGCTCCCCTCCGCCAACGGCAGCCGGGCCATCGTGGTCCGCGGCGCACGCCAGCACAACCTCAAGGGTATCGATGTCGAAATCCCCCGCGGCCAGATGACGGTATGCTGCGGTCCCAGCGGCTCCGGCAAGAGTTCGCTGGCCATGGATACCATCTACGCCGAAGGCCAGCGCCGCTATGTCGAAAGCCTCAGCGCGTACGCCCGCCAGTTCGTTGGGCAGATGCAGAAGCCCCGGTTGGACCATATCGACGGCCTGTCGCCGGCCATCGCCATCGAGCAGAAGCACCTGGGCAACACCCCGCGGTCCACCGTGGGCACGATTACCGAAATCTACGATTACCTGCGGGTGCTGATGGCCCGCCTGGGCCAGCTCTACTGCCCGGCGTGCAACGTGCCGGTGGGAACGCAGTCGGCCGACGAGATCATTGCCAAGATCATGGCCCGGCCCGAGGGCACGCGCCTATACCTTCTGGCCCCCATCGAGGTTGCGGCTGGGGAGAAATACGACGGCGTATGGGAAGACCTTCGCACGGGCGGCTATGCGCGGGTGCGGGTCGATGGGCGGACCTATTCCCTCGACCAGCCGCCGGCCCTCGACCGCCGGCGCCGGCACACGGTCGAGGTGGTGATCGACCGGGTCACCGTCCGCGCCGATGCCCGCTCGC
>JBBIQF010000199.1:0-10812 GCA_037442445.1 Planctomycetaceae bacterium | reverse complement strand
CCTACAGTAACAACGTGACGAAGATCCAGCACGCGGCCAAGCGCCTGGCCGAGGTCCGCAACAAGATCGCCAAGTACGATGCCGAGCTGAAGATGAGCCGGGCCGAGGCCGAAATGGCCCAACTGGCCAGCCAGTTCAACTTCGACGTGACCACCGATTTCGGCCAGATCGAGCAGGTCATCCAGGACAAGATCAGCCTGCACCGGGCCAAGGTCCGCGTGGCGGCGGACCTGTCGGGCGAGGGGATCGTGGATATCCAGCGCCAGGAGGCCATGGAAAAGGCCCTGGCCGAACAGGCCCTGCGCGAGTTCGAGGTGCAGGCCGGGTTGGTCACCCCCGCCACGGCCGGGGTCGCCGAGGCCGCCAAAGAACTCGGCCCCGCCGAAATCGCCACGGAGAAGCAAACCCCGTGAGCCAGCTTGCCCATGCCGAGAAGGAGAGGATGGGCGGCCCCGCCCGCGGCGGCCCGGGACTGCCCGGCTGGTACCCGGCCTGGGCCCACGAACTGGCCGCCCAGTACTATTCCGGCACCACCTCGATGTTCCTCCTGCACGGCAACGTCCGCGACCTGGTGCGGTGCACGCCGCCGGCCAGCGACGGCCAAGCGCCGGCCCCGCCCTCGGCCGACAGGGCCGAGCGGCACTACACGGGCCTGGTCGAGTTCCTGGGCACCCAGGTCTTCGGCCGGTGGGACATCGTGCTGGCTTACGATCTGGGGCGAGGGCTCCGCCCCGTGGCCGGCAGCGACGAACACCGCCACCGGGCCATGATGCAGCATCTGGCGGCCCGGCTGGGCGACCCGGCCACCTGGCCACGCGATCCCGAACGCCTCCTGGCCGCCCTGGACGCCTTTGTCGAACGCACCCTGCTCGACCCGCCAGGCTCGCGCAAAAGCGTGGCCCTGGTCTTCGATTATGCCCAGTACCTGCTGCCCGCCAGCGGGCTGGAAAGCCTGGCCCGGGGGCACGCGGCCCGGCTGGTGCAGTTCCTCCACTGGGCCCAGAACCCGCATATCAAGCGGGTGAACATGGCGTTCTGCCTGATTGCCGACCACATGGCGGAAGTCAACGAACGCCTGGTCGAAAGCCCCCATGTGGGCACAATCGAGGTGCCGCTGCCCGACACGGAAGCCCGCCGGGCGTTCCTCCAATCGCTCCTTGCCCCCGAGGCGCTGGCCCAGCGCACCGAGTTCACGCTCGACCAACTGGCCGAAATGTCCAACGGCCTGAACCTGGTCGACCTCCACGTGCTGGTGGCGCAGGCCACCCCCCAGCAGCCCCTGAATGCCCGGCAGTTCGGGGCTCTCAAGAAGCAGATGATCGAGCGGCAATGCCGGGGGCTGGTTGAGTTCATCGAGCCCCAGCACACGCTGGACATGGTGGTGGGCTACCCCGAGGCCAAACGGCGGTTGCGCGAGGATGCCGAGCGGCTCAGCCGCGGCCAGCTCGATGCCGCCCCCATGGGGTACCTCATCTGCGGGCCGGTGGGTACGGGCAAGACCTTTCTGGCCGAGTGCTACGCCGGCACCATCGGCATCCCCTGCCTGGTGCTGAAGAACTTCCGTTCGAAGTATGTCGGCGAGACCGAGGCCAACCTCCAGCAGGTGCTCTCGGTGCTCCGCGGGCTGGGCCCGGTGGCGGTGATCGTCGACGAGGCCGACGCGGCCCTGGGCAACCGGCAAGCCGAGGGCGATTCGGGGACCTCGGCCCGCGTGTTCTCGATGATCGCCAGCCAGATGGGCAACACGCGCTACCGCGGCAAGATCGTGTGGATGCTGTTGACCTCGCGGCCCGATCTCTTGCCCATCGACTTGAAGCGGCAGGGCCGGGCCGAGGTCCATATCCCCCTGTTCTACCCGCGGGAAGAGGCGGACATTCGGGCGATGTTCGAGGCCATGGCCCGCAAGAACCGGGTGCCCCTGGCCCCCGACGCCATTCCTCCGGTAAGCCCCCAGCGGCGGCTGACCGGGGCCGACATCGAAAGCATCGTACTGTCGGCCCGGCGCGAGGCCCTTTCGGCCGGCCGGGATGAGGTTACCCGCGCCGACCTGGAAAAGGCCGTGGCCGAGTTCCTCCCCTCGGCCCAAGGCCTGGAGAAAGAACTCCAGGAACTGGCCGCCGTGCTCGAATGCACCCAGTTGCGCTTCCTGCCCGAAGAGTGGCAACAGCGCCTTGCCGAGCCCGAGGCCCGCAGCCGGCTCCAGGAGCGGCTTATGGCCCTGCGCCAACTGCTCAAGGAGTCGTAAGCGGCCGGCGGGAAGACGCGTCCGGCCCAACAACCCGATACCCCCGAACCCTCCGTGATCGAAAGTCCCGCAACAACCCCAACCGCGCCAGAAAAGTCCGAAACCCCCCATGCCCAAGAAAAAAGCCCAGACGTCGCTATCCCCATCCGGTTCCGTGTGGCTGGACGAAACGGTCGAGCATCCGCTCATTACCGAAAAGGCCAAGCAACTGGAAAGCTTCTTTGCCGCGATGGCCGACGGCAAAATCGAAGCCGACGAACTCCAGGCCCAGAAGGATCGCCTGATGCGCCTGATGAAGGAGATCGAGCCGCTGCTTTCTCCCGAGTTGCATGATAAGGTTACGACCTTGCTGTGCGAGTTGGTGGCTTACGACCTCATGCAGATGTTTTACATCCTTCAAAAAGCCCGGCCGAAAACCACGTTCCAAGGCTGATGGAGGGCGGCTGCGGCGGCCCGCACGCCGCTTCGCCTCCCTGCCCCATAGGAGAGAGATGCCATGACCGGACAACCCAAAGCACCGTTCTACATCGCCGTGGCAGCGGTGGTCATCGGTTTGATCGTTTTTGCCATTTATCGGGCGGATGTGGTGGCCCCGGAAGGCAAGAGCGGCAAAGCGCCCGGGCCCATCCAGATCGATCCTTCGCAGCTCGGCCAGAAGGCCGAGTCGGGCGAAGGGGCCGCCCCCATCACCACGGTCAAGGAGTACACCTTCCGGCCGGCCGAGCGCCTGCCGGAGATCAAAGGGACCTCCGCCTACCAGCCGCTGGAGAACAACACGGTGCGGTTCGCGCTGAACGTGTGGGCCGGCTGGGGGCCAATCATCCTGGCCAACGAAGGCTTCAAGCCGGAGAAGGTGTGGAAAACGCCCGACGGCAAGGACTTCCGCGTGGAGCTGGTGCTGATCGACGATCCGGCGCAGATGATCGCGGCGTATGCGGCCGGCCAGATCCACATCGGCTGGGGCACGCTGGATATGATCCCTCTGTTCGTTGATGGCATGGTGGACCGGACGGGCCGGCCCAAGGACAGCCGCGTCATGCCCCGCATCTACCAGCAGATCGACTGGTCCAACGGCGGCGATGGCATCGTGGTCCGCGACTACATCAAGACCGTGGCCGACCTCCGCGACAAGAAACTGGTGCTGGCCCAGAATTCCCCCTCGCAGTACTTCGCCTTGAACATGCTGGTGGCCGGCGGCGTGCAGCCCGCCGAGGTGCAGATGATCTACACGAACACCGCCTTCGAGGCGGCCGCCGCTTTCGCCGCCGACAAGACCATCGCCGGCGCCGTCTCCTGGGCCCCCGATATCTACAACCTGGCCAAGGTCAAGGGCAACCGCATGTTGGTCACCACGCAGACGGCCAACAAGCTGATCGCCGATGTGTGGTTCGCCCGCGCCGATTTCGCCAAGGACCACCCGGGCATCATCGAGGCCCTGGTCCGCGGCATCTTCGACGCCATGGAGGAGATGAAAAGACCCGACCAGAAGGCCCGCTGCGCCAAACTCATGGCCGCCGGATACAACATCCCTCCCGACGAAGCCATGAACATGTTCAACGATGCCCACAACACCAACTGGGCCGAAAACTACCAGTTCTTCCTCAACGAAAACAACCCCACCAACTTCGAGCGGATCTGGCGCTCGGCTTACTACTTGTACCGCCAGATCGGCACCATCCAGAACGCCCCGGTGCGCTTCGACCAGGTGATGGATTTCTCCATCATCCAGAAGCTGGGCCAGGAGGAGAAATACAAGTCGCAAAAGGACGAGTACCAGATCCAGTTGGCCCCCAAGACGGTGGGCGAAATCCGGGCCGAAGCCGAGGAAATCCTCACCAACCGCGTGGTGATCCACTTCGCCCCGAATGATTGGAACCTTTACCGCATCCGCACCAAACAGGAAGGCGCCAAGGCCGACGGCGAACTCTACGACCCCAACGTGGACAACGTGCTCGAAGGGGTCGCCCGGCTGGTGGGCCAGTTCGGCGCTGCCCGGGTGGTCATCGAAGGGCACACCGACAGCTCGATGCGGGGCCAAGTCCCCGTGGACCTGGTGCGGCAGCTTTCGCTGAATCGGGCCAACGCGGTGAAAGAAGCCCTGGTGCAGAAGTACCACCTGGAGCCTAGCCGGTTCGTGGTGGACGGGTTGGGCTGGGACCGGCCCGCCGATCCCAAGGAGCCCTTCAACCACGCCAAGAACCGCCGCGTGGAGATCAAGGTCTATCCGGCCGAACGCCAGTAGCAAGGCCCCATGACGCAGCCGGTAGCCCAGCAAGGTCCTGCGCAAGCGCCGCTTTGGCCCCGGGTGCCTAGGTTCCGCCCCCTGCGGGGCGAAATCCCCCTGTGGCAAGCCCTGGCGCTGGGCGCGGCGTGCCTCGTGGTGGTGGGGCTGGCTTGGTGGTGGGCCACCGCGGGCCAGTTCGCCGAAGAACGCTGGCTGAGCCCCGTGGTGCTCCCCAGCCCCGCCGAAACATTCGCCGACTTCCGCCACCTGTGGTTCGACGCCGCCCTGACGCGCAACACGCTGCGGACCTTGCGGCGCGTGGCCCTGGGCTTCGGCCTAGCCGCAGCGGTGGGCGTCCCCCTGGGCGTCCTGGCCGGCTGCTTCCCCCGCGTCAATGCCGCGCTTCTCCCCTTGACCATCTGGGGCCGCAATGCACCCATCGCCGCCATCATCCCCCTGACGTTCGCCCTGTTCGGCTACGGCGAACTCCAGAAAGCGATGTTCATCTTCATCGCCTGCGTGGCCTTCGTCATCGCCGATAGCGCCAATGCCATCGCCGATATCAGCCAGCGCTACATCGATACCGCCTATACCCTGGGCGCCTCGCGCCGGCAGATCATCCTCAAGGTGCTCGTGCCCCTGGCCATGCCCAGAATCTTCAACTCGCTGCGCCTCTTGTTCGGCCTGGCCTTCGGGTACATCATGCTGGCCGAGGTCGTGCAGACCGACAACGCCTACGGCTTGGGGGGCATCATCAATATGGCCCAGGGCCGCGGCGGCCAGCGGACCTACATCCTCTTGATCCTGATGATCATCCCTTTGGTGGCCCTGGCCATCGACCGCCTGCTGTACGCCATCCAGCGCGACCTTTTCCCATACCAGTACGGCGGTTCAGGCCGGTTGCACCGGCTGGTCAAAGGGGTCCTCGGCGCCTGGGACGATGCCAAGGGCCTCTTTGTTCGCCGCCGGAGTCCGCCGCGGGAGGAGAGCGTGCGATGAGCGATACGCCGCGGGCCCCGGAACTTGCCCTGCCGCCGCCGCAAACCCAGATCGGCATGGCCGAGGTTCTGGACCCCACCCGCCGGGTCGAGCCCCAGCGGCCCCACGTCGTCGAGTTTTGCCACGTCACCAAGACGTACAACGCGGGGCGGCCCAATGCCTTCACCGCGATCCGCGATGTGAACTTCTTTGTCGAAGACCTGCCCGGCAAAGGCGAGTTCATCGTTATCCTCGGGCCCAGCGGATGCGGCAAGAGCACCATCCTGCGCCTGATCGCCGGGCTGCCGCCCCAGCACCCACCCACCGAGGGCCAAGTGCTGGTCCTGGGGCAACCGGTCACCGGCCCGGGCCCGGACCGCGGCATGGTGTTCCAGGATTACACCAGCTTCGATCACCGCACCGTGCTGGAAAATATCACCTTCGGCCTGGAGTGCCAGGGGGTCCCGCGGCGCGAACGCTATGAACTGGGCCGGCAGTGGATCGAACACGTGGGGCTCAGCGTCCGCGATGACCAGGACAAATACCCCCACGAGTTGTCGGGCGGCATGCGGCAGCGCGTGGCCATCGCGCGCACGCTCATCCTCCGGCCGCGAATCCTGCTGATGGACGAGCCCTTCGGCGCCTTGGACCCCATCACGCGCATGAACATGCAGGACCTGCTGGTATCGCTATGGCGCGAGGTGCAGGCCACCGTGTTCTTCGTCACCCATTCCATCGAGGAAGCGGTGTTCCTGGGCGACCGGGTGTACGTGATGAGCGCCTGCCCGGGCACCATTCTGGAAGAGATGAAGATCGAGCCGGCCGACCGGCCTGCCCGGCTCATGCAGCGGGAGCCGCGGTTCCAGGAGACCGTCAACCACCTCCGGGACCTGATCGTCCGCCTGGAGGGCCGCGGCGCAGGCAAGGTAGAATAAGCAAGGCGGCGGCAGTGCGGCCCGGCCTGGCCCCGGGGCCTGCCGGCCCCTCGCCCAATCGCCCCCCGAGGGCCGCAAAGCGGACTGGATTGTACGGGGAACCTCCTGCCGTGCCTTGGGTTCGGTACCTCAAAGCCGCGTTCGTGAACCGCTGGAACCTGCTGGCGTTCCTGGGGGCCAGCGCCTTTGCCTTTCTCAGCGGCCGGCCCGACGTGCTGTTTCCCTTGGTGCTGGCCGGCGAGGTGGCGTACCTGGGCCTTTTGGTGTCGCATCCGAAGTTCCGGGCGGCGGTGGACGCCCGGCACGCCCAGGCATCGCGGACCCAGGCAGCGCAGACGGCCGAGCGCATGGCCCGCCGCATCCTGGCCGCCCTGCCGCCGGACTTGGTGGCCCGCTTCGAGCGCCTGCGGGCCCAATGCGCCGAACTCCGCCAGATCGCCCTGGAACTCCGCCATCCCGGCGACCTCGGCAGTGCCGTGCCTTTGGAGGGATTCCAGGCCGCCGGCCTGGAACGCCTGCTGTGGATCTACCTCCGCCTGCTGTACACGCACTATGCCCTGGCGCGATTCCTGGAAAAGACCCCGGAAAAGGCGATCGCCGACGACATCCGCCGGCTCGAAGAGCGCCTGGCCCGCCTTCCCCCCGGCGATACCAGCCCCCAGCGCCAGCGGATGCGCAAAACGCTGGAAGACAGCCTCAAGACCTCGCGGGACCGCCTGGAAAACCTCCACAAGGCCCGCGATAACTTTCAACTGATCGCCCTGGAGATCGAGCGACTGGAAAACAAAATCCGCTCGCTGAGCGAAATGGCCATCAATCGCCAGGAACCCGAGTTCATCACCAGCGAAGTGGACCAGGTGGCCTCGAGCATGATCGAGACCGAGCGGACGATGAACGAGCTGCGGTTCGCCACCGGCCTGGAGACGCCGGCCGACGAAACCCCCGCGCTCTTGGCGACTCCCTCGGCTTCATAGTGCCGCTTACGCTTGGAGGAGCGCGGTTCGGCTGACGCCGTTCGGCAGACGCAGACGTTGGCCGTACCCACTTCCTGGGGATGTCGGCCCGTCGGCGGGGGTGTACAATCGCGGTATGGCGGTGTCCAGCCTCTCAAACACACGGGCTAAGCGGAGGGTGGTATCATGGCAGCACCAGCACGAGCAGTATGGTTAACGCCACTGGCGGCGGTGTTTCTCATCGCCACGGGGGCCCGGGCCCAGGACGCGTTCTACTTTCTGCCGCTGGAGCGCGTGCAATGGACGGAGGGAACTTTGCCCCGTGCTTTCCAGCAGGTGGACGGGTACTTTGCGCAGGCAATGGCGCCGGCGTACCCGTATGTGGTTCTGGACGGCGAAGGTGAAGGGTACGTCGGCGTGCCAGGCCGCCCATGGAGCGTCTGGGCGGATGCTGAAGAAGTGGTTCTTCGCGGCCATCTGGCGATTCGCGCACCAGCGGGGAAAGAGATAATGGGCCGGCTGTTCCTCAACAAGCCGGACGGGCGCGGGATGCTGAGGCTCCGCTTTCGCATTCCCAGCACGGAAGCACGCCCGGACGCCCGGGAGCCCTTTTTGCGGGCGAGGCTGGCCTACTACGACCACTGGGCATCGCAAAATATCCCGGGGGGCGCCTGGTTCCGGCATCAAGTGCGGCGGACGCAGGCCGCGCTGGCGCGGGCGACCACTGTTCCGGAGGAACCGCGTTCGATAGGTCCGGAGCTGACCGGGGAGTTGCAGAGGACCTATGACTTGTTCACGGGTGGCCGTGCGATGGCCGAAAACCTGCAATTGGACCGCGGGCTCGTTCTCCTGGAAAAAGACCAGGCCCCGGTCAAGGTGGATTCGATTCCTGGGATTACGATCCGGGAAATCGACTGGCAGCCGCTGATCAAGGATGCCAAGCCGCGGCTCGATCCTTTGGCGTCGATAATCCCTGCCGATCAGCATGCGGTGTTCTTGCCGTCGTTTCAGGCCGTACTGGCCCTGGCCGAGGAAGTCCGGGCCCACGACACGCCTGTGTATCGGCTGGCCACTCCGCGCTGGGAGAATGCCCGCGTGGCGGAGCGCTACCAGGCGCAGTTGTGCCTGCCGCTGAGCCGCTTGGCGAAAGTGATTGGCCCCCACGTGGTCCGCAGCGTGGCCGCCACCGGCTCCGACCCGTTCTTCCCCATGGGAACCGACGTGGCGATACTGTTCGAGACGCCGCAGCCGGCGGTGCTGGAGAACCTGCTTTGGATGCGGATCGGTCTGGAGGCGGCACGCACGCCGGATGCCAAGCCCGTCCAAGGCCAGGTGTTTGGAGTCTCCTATCGCGGCGTGCGTTCGGCCGATCGCCGGGTGTGCTCCTACCTGGCGACCATCGGAAACGCGGTGGTGGTCACGAACTCGCCGTACCAACTCCAGCGGCTTTCCGAGGTGCACCAGGGCAAGGCGGGGTCGGTGGCCTCGCTGGCGGAGTACATTTTCTTCCGCCAGCGCTACCCGCGGGGCGATGCCGAGGAGACGGCGTTCGTGTTTCTCAGCGATGCGACCATCCGCCGCTGGTGCGGGCCAAGGTGGCGCATCGCCGACTCGCGCCGCGTCCGTGTGGCCGCCGTGCTTGCCGAACTCCAAGCAGCACACCTCGATAATCTGGTGCGCGGGCAGGTCCAACCCGGCCCCCTCGATACCGATTTGCTCCTCCCCGAGGCCGGCCAACTGCGCATCGGGCCCGGCGGGGTGGTTTCCTCGGTTTATGGATCGCTGGAGTTCATGACGCCGATTAGCGAGATCCCGCTGGACACGGTGACGAAAGCCGAGGCCGACGCCTACCAGCGTTGGCGGGACAATTACCAGCGGAACTGGCGCTGGGCGTTCGATCCGATCGGGCTGCGGCTCAGCCTGGGCCGGGATTCCCTGTCGGCCGATATGACCGTCATGCCGCTGATCTTCGGTACCGAATACCGCGAACTCGTGGCCGTTTCGCAAGGGGCCGCCCTGCCACCCGGCGCAGGCGATCGGCATGCCGCCTTGTTCCACGGCATCCTCGCGTTGAACCGCCAGTCGCGGTGGTTCGAGGACGCTAACGATTGGGCCGGCACTCTCATGGCGGGCCTCTCGCTGGGATGGGTTGGCCGGACTATCGAAATCTACGCCGACGATGATCCTTTTTGGCGCGAGTTCTCCAAATATCGGCTGCGCGAAATCGGCCGCCGATTGTTGCCCGAATTCCCCGAACACTTCGCCCAGTTGCCCATCGCCGTGCGGATCGAATCCTCGAACAACCTCTCCTTGGCCACCTTCTTGACCGGAGTGCGGGCCGTTGCGGAGCACACCGCACCCAAACTCACGCGATGGGAACGGCTGACCTACAAGGATCAGCCTTACGTGAAGATCACCGCCGACATGGCCGAGGCCGGTCTGCCCGCCGCAGCGCCCAATGCCCGTCACGAGTTGGCCATCTATTACGTCGCCACAGGGGACGCGCTGACCGTGACACTCTCCGAGCGGTTGCTCAAAGACGCCGTGGACCGGCATCTGGCCCGCCGCAGCGCCGCCGCAAAAAAAGAAGCCCCGCCAGCCGCTGGGCCTTCGCGCCCGTGGCTGGGATCCAATATCGCGGTGCACGTGGATCGCAAAATGCTCGAGGTCGCCAACGCCCTTGCCCACGACGAATACCAATCGCGGATGCAGGCCCGAGCCTGGGGCAATCTGCCGATTCTCAACGAGTGGAAACGGCGATTCCCCGACCGCGACCCCATAGATGTCCATCGGCAGGTGTGGTACACCGAGCTACTCTGCCCTGGGGGCGGGAGGTACGTGTGGAACGACACATGGCAGACCATGGAGTCGACGGTCTATGGTCACCCGGGGGAGCCCAAGGCAGGCCCGCCCGCCCCACCCGTACTCAGCACCTTCCAGAGCGCCAGTTTCGGGCTTACCTTCGAGAATCAGGGTCTGCGGGCCCGCGCCGCCCTTTACCGCCAAGAACCACCAAAAGCAGCCCCGAGTGCTGGCACGCAGTAAGCCGGCCCCGGACCCGTCTCGAACAAGAAACGCTGGCCGGCGAAACCCCCGCGCTCTTGGCCATCCCGCTGGCCCAGCGGGCATAGCGCGGGCGGCGCCATCAGGGGTCGGCACCGCGGAGCTGGCCCAGGCCCTCGGCGATCGCCTCGTGCACCTCGGTGGTCTGGCGGACCACCAGCGCCCGGCCGGGCCGCCAGTAGTAGATCGAGCCCGGCCCGCCGCGAACGTCCCAACTGTCCGGGGCGATCGTCCGCTGGATGAGGTCCACCAGATCGGGGCCGTAATCGGGCACACCGTAGTTGCCCGCAGCCCCCAGGGCGGTGGCCGGCTGGCCCCGCTGCCGATTCCCCTGCCCCCAAGCGCCCGGCGCCTGCCCCAGCCAGACGGGCCGGGCGGCAGAGACCCGGCCAGCCCCCGCAGCCGGCGCCCCCG
>JBBIQF010000198.1:0-10827 GCA_037442445.1 Planctomycetaceae bacterium | reverse complement strand
GACCGAGTATTTGGCCCCGGCGTACTACACGTCGATGGGGTTCGCCGTGCCCGGTGCACTGGGCGCGATGACCGCGCGTCCGGATCTCCGCGCGGTGGTGTTGGTCGGCGATGGGGCCTTCCAGATGACGGGCATGGAACTTTCGACCCTGGTGCGGCGGAAGCTGGCCCCCATTGTGATCGTGCTCGATAATCAGGGTTACGGAACCGAGCGGCTGTTGCATCCGGGCGATTTCGGCTTCAACGAGGTGCTGGCGTGGCGGTACCACAAAGTGCCTGAGGTGCTGGGCTCAGGCCGAGGGTACGAGGTCCGCACCGAAAGGGATTTCGATGCGGCGTTGGGGGCGGCCTGGGCCGACCGCGAGCGGTTCAGCCTGATTCACGTGTATCTGGACCGCCAGGACTGTTCCAGCGCGCTAAGGCGGCTGGCGAGGCGCCTGGCGGCCCGGGTGTAAACAAAGGCAGTGCGTCGATGTGGAGTCCGAGGTTGTCGCTTTCCGAACTGGCGGGGCTGTCGCGGCGGCTGGCCATCGCCTTAGGCGCGGGATTGCCGTTGCGGTCGGTCTGGGCGCGGGAGACGCAATCGGCCCGCAGGGCGCCGGTCCGCGCCGCCATGCGCGAGGTGCTCGACGCCCTGGACCGGGGCGATCCGCCTGGCCAGGCGGTAGCAGCCGCAGGGGCCTTTCCCGAGCTGTTTTCGCAGATCGTGGCCGCTGGCGATCAGTCGGGCCATCTCCCCGAGGCCTTCGGCAGGCTGGCCGACCATTATGAAACCCAACTGGCCCTGCGGCGCTCGTTTCTGGTGGCCATGGCCTGGCGGTTGTTGGAAGAGGGGCTGGCCGAGCTGGTCAGCGGCCTGTTGATGTACATCCAGGGCTGGGTGGCCGAAGGGCGAGGCACCCCGGTGGATGTGCTGGGCTGGGGCCTGGCCGGGGCAAGGGGATTGGCGATCTACGTGCTTGCCGTCTGCGGGGTGATCGCCCTGGGGGCACTGTGGCTGCAGGCGGTCCGCCGCGGCCTGAGGGCCGGCACCGTGCTCCAGCGCGTGCTGATGGCCGTACCGGCAATAGGGCGGGCCCTTCGAACCCTGGCCCTTTCGCGGCTGGCATGGACGCTGGGGCTGGCGTTGGACTCGGGCATGCCGGTGCGGCAGGCCGTGGCCTTGGCCGTCGGCAGTACCCAAAACGCCGTGTTCACCCGGCACCTTCGCCGCATGGAGCATTCGGTGGAGGCCGGCCAGAGCCTTACCGACACCTTCGCCGATACCGGCGCCTTTCCGCCGGAGTTTCTGGAATTGGTGGCCATGGGTGAAGAGAGCGGCGAGCTGGTCGAGGCCCTTGGCCGCGCATCCCGCATGTATCACGCCCAGGCCGAGGCCGCCCTGCGCGTGCTGGTCATCGTGGCAGGGCTATTGTGCTGGATGGCCGTGGCCTTGGTGCTGATCGGCATGATCTTTCACATCTTCAGCGGCTACGTACAGACGCTGCGGAGTGCGCTGTGAAACTTTGGCTTGCGGCCACAGGTTGCTTCGCCCAGAACTGGGAAGCGTGCTACGGGCGTTGGGTGGCGGCTGGCTGGGGGGAGCGCAGCGGCTCGGCATCGGCTGCCGGGCGCGCCAGGTGCAAGAGCGAAACGTAGCGGTTGTTGACCAGCACCACCCGGGTGCGAATCTCGTCGGAGAGCCCCGGCAGTGCCACCGACGCATGGGGCAGGGCGAAAAAGTTGGAAAGCTCGCGGCACAAGGCCACCACCGGGTCGTCGGTCTCGCGGAGTTGCAGCCGCCCCCGCACCAGGTATCCCATCACCAACAGCACCGCCGGGTATTCGTCCTTTTGCACAAAGCACACCAGGCGCTTGTCTTGCGCTTCGTGGCTGGGGTTGGCGGGGATCGCCAGCCCGATTTCTGCCTTGCGGATGGCTGCCGAGGGGACATTGGCCACCGGGCGGGCGCTATGCCGTTCGACAATCTGCACGTTGCTGACGCGCAGAAAGTCCGAGTTGCGGTTGTTCAGCACGTCCTGGAGGCGCTGGCCGTGCAACAACACCTCGGCTGTCAGAAGATGCTCGTGCGTCACCAGAATGGTCTTCAGCTCGGTCATGCCACCACGTGGGCGTTATGGCCCGCCATCATGCTTCCGCACCGGGATGCCGCTTTTCCCTAACAAACTTAGCTTACGCCCGGCAGCCGCCACACGGAGGTCCGAAAAGGACCACGGGAACCGCCCTTTCGGGGGTCAAAAGCGGCACAACCGGTACTGCTGGCAAGCAGCACTGGCCGGCCTCAATTGACCGATTGCCGCGTGAAGCGGTGCTTGGGTTTGCCGCCGGTGCCGGTCAGATACTCGGTCAGCAGGCGCTGGCGGTCGCGCGGGGCGTAAGGCGGCCGGAAGTTGTCGCCCTTCATCAGCACCGGCCGCTGCTCGGCGATGCCGCCAAAAGAGCGTTGCTCCTTCATCTCGCAGGGGAACCAATGCCCTTTGCCTTCGTCATCGACCAGGTAGAACTCGGGATAGCAGTGGCCGGGAATCCAAACCGTCCGGGCCGGAATCTCCAAAGCCCGGCATAGGGCGATAAAGGCCGAGGTCAAGTCGTCGGTGTTTCCTTTGCCGGCCTTGATGGCGGCCAGGGCGCCCTGGAACTGGCCCTTTTCGTACTTGACGTGGGTGCGGACCCAGTCGTAGAGGGCTTCGACTTTTTTCCAGGCCTTGTCGTGCTTAGCGGTGATGTCGCGGGCCAGGCTGCGGAGCTTGGGGGCTTTGGACTCGATCCCTGGGCTGGGGGCCAGGTAGGGCCGCACGTCGCGGGGCAGCTTCTTGGGATCGGGCAGCTCGTAGATATCGGTATCGGCGGGGGGCAGGATCGGCGCTCGGCGGACCTCGAAGGTCACAAGGGCCTTGGCCTCTTCGCCGGCCGGCAGATGGGGGATGTGGACCAGCATCACCTTGATGCCTTCGACCATCTGGTAGGTCAGGCGCACGTTGGGGGTAACATCCTCGGCGACGACCGAGGCCTGCTGTTCGGGCCAGTCGACGAACAAAGGCACGTAGCCCACCAGTCCCGTGCAGGGGCCGCTGGTGGCCGATACCACCAGGCCAAGCTGCCACTTCTGCGTAACGGGCTCGCCCAGGCGGGGTCCTTTTTGCTCGGCCCGCTCTTGGAATTGGGCCGCCGCGGGGACCGACCACGCCACGGCAAGCACGCATATCCAGCACGCCAGGCGGCATCGAAGGGAGGGCGTCATTTCCATGGACCTCGTCATTTCGGTTTTGGGGGTCGAGGCCGGCTGGGATTACAGGGCCGGCTCGCAAATCAATCGCATTTTGGGCTGTGCGCCCGGCACCGCCGCCGAGCCGGTGAGCGTCTCGGGGAGGATGCGGAACCGGGTCTTGCGGCGTGTTTGGGGATCGATGGCCAGGATATTGTCGCCCTTTTGGAGGATGGGGCGGGGATCGGCGATGGTGCCGAAGGCTTCGCCGGCCGCCACTTCGCACGGGAACCAGTGGCCCTTGCCCTCGGCATCGAGGAGATAGAACTCGCCGAACACATGGCCGGGCACCCGCACCATGCGGGCCGGCACCCCCAACGCCCGGCACAAGGCGACGAACACGCCGGTCATCTCGTCGCAATCGCCGGTGGCCTCGTTGAGCGTCTGCACGGTGCCCTTCATCTCCTGGCCGCGGTTGTCCTGCCGCTCGACGTGTTTTCGCACCCAGTCGTAGATGGCTCGCACCTTGGCCCATGCGGTCGGATGCCTGGCCGTAAGCTGCTGGGCAAGGCGTTTTACGTCGGGGTGGTCGGCCTCGATGGCCGGGCTGGGCCCCAGATAGGCCGCCAGCTTGCGGTCCAGTTTCTTGGGGTCCGGCAGTTGGAAGGCCTCAGGATGCTGCGGGGGCAAAGGGAGATGGCGTTGGATTTCGAAGGTCAACACGGCCCGGGCCTCTTCATTGGCCCGCAGCGCCGGTACCCGGACCACCAGTTGGCGTGCCGTGCCTTCAAAGTTGCGGTAGCTGATCGACACGCCCGGCGAGAGGTCCTCGCCGACGACGCGGACCTTTTGTTCGGGCCAATCCATAGGCACGGTGGTGCTTCCCACCAGGCCGCGGAATCCGCCCCCCTCGGCGGTGATGACCATGCCCACCCGCCAGCGCTGGACCACGGTCTGGCCCGGCTTGGCTGCCGGCGGCGCCGGCTCGCGGAACTGGGCCCCCGCCTGGGCCGCGCCGGCCAGCCACATCACCAGCACCAGAAGCCTGTTGCCTCGCACTACACCGCCTCCGAAACCCTCGGGCAAAGACCCCATAGCGGCAGCCGCCGCAGGCCGCCAGTTGCCCCGATACTCTATTGTAGAACAAGGCCCGCCGGGGCGCAATCGCCCAAAACGGGACTGCGCGACTTGCATTCTTGTGGTGCAGCCGTCCCGGCTGCTTTGTGGTGCAATTGTGGTGCAGCCGTCCCCGGCTGCTTTGTGGTCCAGCCGTCCCGGCTGCATAGGGCGGGCAAGATGCCCGCGCTTAGGGGCGGCCAAATCGGCGCTTGCGGCATGTCCGCGGCGCCCACTACACTGGCTTGCACATCGTGCGGGCAGTCCGGTTGCCTGCAGACTGTGGCAAGAAACCCGCTTGCACCCTCCGAGAGCAGAAAGGAGCCGTGATGGCCACCAAGCAAATCAAGTTGCCAGCATCGCTAGCGGCGGTGATTTTGGCGGCTGCGGGTCTGGGTTGGGCCGCCGAGGTCGCCACGCCCGCCAAAGAGACCCCTGCCCAGCGTGACCGCCGCATGGCGTGGTGGCGCGAAGCCCGCTTCGGCATGTTCATCCATTGGGGCCTGTACGCCATCCCCGCAGGCCGCTGGAAAGGGCAAAAGATCGGCGGGGCCGGCGAATGGATCATGCATACGGCCAAGATTCCCGTGGCCGAGTATGAACCCCTGCAAAAACAGTTCAATCCCGTCAAGTTCGATGCCCGGCAATGGGTCGATATCGCCCGGCGGGCGGGGATGAAGTACATCGTCATCACGTCCAAGCATCACGACGGCTTCTGCCTGTTCGACTCGAAGCTGACGGACTACGACGTGATGGGGACGCCCTTTGGCCGGGACATCCTCAAAGAACTGGCCGACGCCTGCCACCAGGCCGGCCTGCGCATCTGCTGGTACCATTCGATCATGGACTGGCATCATCCCGACTACCTGCCCCGGCGGCCTTGGGATCCCCGCCCCGGGGTGCCGGCCGACTTCAACCGCTATGTCGAGCACCTCAAAGGCCAAGTCCGCGAGCTGTTGACTAATTACGGGAAGATCGGGGTGTTGTGGTTCGACGGCGAATGGGAAAATACCTGGACCCACGAGCACGGCAAGATGATGTACCAGTACGTGCGGAGCCTGGACCCGGACATCATCGTGAACAACCGGGTGGACAAGGGGCGGCAAGGCATGGCCGGTCTGACCGCTGCCGGGGACTTTGCGGGCGACTTCGGCACACCGGAACAGGAGATTCCGGCCACGGGACTGCCGGGCGTCGATTGGGAAAGCTGCATGACGATGAACGACACCTGGGGCTACAAGCTCGACGACCAGGATTGGAAGTCGCCTCAGACGCTCATCCGCAACCTGATCGACATTGCCAGCAAGGGGGGCAACTACCTGCTGAACGTCGGGCCGACCGCCGAAGGATTGATCCCCGAGCCCAGCGTAGAGAGGCTGGCCCGCATCGGCCAGTGGATGGATGTCAATGGCGAATCGATCCACGGGACGTCGGCCAGCCCTTTCCGCCGCCTGCCTTGGGGCCGGGCGACGCAGAAGCCGGGGCGGCTGTATCTGCACGTGTTCGACTGGCCGGCCGGAGCGCTAGAGGTCCCCGGCCTGCGGAACCCCGTGCGTCGGGCGTATCTGTTGGCCGACCGCAAGCACGAGTTGGCCGTGCGGGCCGGCCCTTCCGGCGTTACGGTCGCCGTGCCCAAGCAGGCTCCGGACCCCATTGCCTCGGTCGTCGTGCTGGAGATTGAAGGGGCGCCGCAGATCGCCCAGCCAGGGCCCGGCCCCATCAAGCATGGGCAGCCTGCCCGCTTGGCCACCCGGCGCTTGCCGGGCGCCGAGGGGCAGACACCATAGTGCGGGCACGGTAAAAAGACGTGATGCCCTGCCCGGCCGCGCCTCGGCATGGAGTGCGCGCCCCCGATTGCGGTAATGGTTGGAAAGGCAACTGATGGAACCCATCGACGCAACCGCGCTGCCGGCCCTTCCGGCACCGTTCTGGTTTATCCAAGTGTTCAAGGTGCTGGGGTTCACTTTGCACATGGTGCCCATGCACCTGTGGTACGCGGGGACCGCGCTGGCCTTGTTCTTGGCCTGGAAAGGGCCGGCCTCGGGCCAGCGCCTGGGGGCACGGCTGATGGGACAAATGCCGGTGCTGTTGGCCCTAGGGATCAACTTTGGCATCGTGCCGCTGTTGTTCCTGCAGGTGGCGTACTGCCGGGCGTTCTATCCGGCCACGATCCTGATGGCCTGGTTCTGGCTGGCGATCGTCGTACTGCTGATCCCCGCGTATTACGGGGTGTACGTGTACGCCGGAGGGCTGAAGCGCCCCGGGGGCCTAGTGGCGTGGCATCGGGCTAGCGGGTGGCTTTCGGCCGGGCTGTTCGTGGCCATCGGGTTCTTGTTCGCCAACGGCATGAGCCTGACGGCCCGGCCCGAGGCGTGGCCTGCCCTTTGGGCGCGCCATCAAGTGGCCGGCGCGGCCACCGGTACCGCGCTGGACGTCGCGGACCCCACCCTCTGGCCACGTTGGCTGATGATGCTGGGGCTGGCGCTGGAAACCACCGCAGCCTGGTGCGTTGCCGACGCCTATTGGCTGGCCCGCCAGGAGACCGACGAGTACCGCCGCTACGCCGGAAAGCTCGCTATTGTGCTGGCCCTGGCAGGTGCGGCAGCGACGACAATCTTCGGGCTGTGGTACATGGCCTTCTGGTCGCCCGAAGTCCGAAGCGCAATGTTCGCGTTTCCTTTGGTCCTGTTGACGCTGGCCACCGGCGCGGTGTGCTGGCTGCCCGTGGCGGTGCTGGCGGCCGGGCAGGTGCGGGGCTTCGATCGGGTGATGGCGGGGGGCGTGGCGGGTAGCCAACTGGCCGTCTTGGCGCTCAACGCGATCAGCCGCCAGGTGGTGCAGAATATCGAGCTGCGGCACCTGTTCCAGCCGGGAGTGTCGGCCCAGCCCGTGGCCACCCAGTGGGATTCGCTCGCGCTGTTTCTGGCGGCCTTGGCGTTCGGCGCGGGGGTGATTGCTTGGATACTGGTCCAACTGTTTCGGGCGGGCCCGGCGGCGGTTTCCTCGGGCGCATCGTGCCCCCCAAGCGACAGCGAGCCCCTTGCCCCGTGAGGCCCAGCACGATACGCTTGCCAATGAGCGCTGGCTACCCCCTTGTTCTAGTTTTCGAGAAGACCATGCCCACGGCCGATGAGTTGTACGACGAGGCGATTCAGGTCCAGCAGCAGGGAGACTTGGAGGGCGCCATTGCCCGGCTGCGCGATCTGTTGGCGCAGCACCCCGATTATGCCCTGGCCCACGGCGCGCTGAGCGTGTTTTACAGCAAACTGGAGCGGTTCGACGAGGCGATCCAGCACGCCGAGCGGGTGTGCGAGCTGGAGCCGGAAGACCCGTTCAGCTTCGTGGCCCTGAGCCTGGTATGCCAGAAGGCGGGGCGGATTCCCGAGGCCGAGCGCGCCCTGTGGCAGGCCCGGCAAGCGCAGGCCGCCGCCCGCTACGGCGGGTGAGCTGGGCCGCGTGCGTGCACAGCGCGCACCCGACCAGCCGGGGGCTCGCTCTCGACGTGTATGCCGAGCCGGGAAGCTATTGGTCGGCCTGCGCTTCGGGCGATTGGGGCAGTCCGTGCCCTGGCCGGTGGGCGTACAGCAGCCAGTAGGCCACCGGAATCACAAACAGCGTAAACAGCGTCGATGCGAACAGGCCGAAGATCAGCGACCACGCCAACCCGGAGAAGATGGGGTCGATGATGATCGGCGCGGCCCCGAGCATGGCGGCCGTGGCGGTCAACAGGATGGGGCGCAACCGCACCACCCGGCTTTCCATGATGGCATCGAACAGGCTCCGCCCGCGGGCCAGCGACAGGTGGATGAAGTCCACCAGGATGATCGAATCGCGGGTTACGATGCCCGCCAGGGCGATCATGCCAATCATGCCCGTGGCCGTGAAGTACACCGGGTCGAGGTACCCGCCTACCGTCTGCGCGCTGGCCAGGTTCAAGAGCCAGAAGCCGGGCATGACGCCCAGGATGGTCAGGGGGATGGCCAGCATCACCACGATGGGGATCACGAACGATCCGGTCTGGGCGACCAGAAGGATGTAGATGCCCACCATGGCGGCACCGAACGCCAGGCCCAGATCCCGGAACACATCCAGGGTGATTTTCCACTCGCCTTCGCCTGCGAAGTCCACGGTGAACCCGGGGTCTACGGCCCAATCGAGGCCGCTGCCGTTGCTAAAGAATGTTCGCTGGACCACGGGGCGGTGGGTACCCTGGCGGATCCAGCCGTGGGGCATGACCTCGGCCTGGGCGGCGGGCTGGGCCTGGCCGGAGCGGTCGGCCAGCACATCGACGATCACATCGGCCGGCGGCCGGCCGGCGGTCTCGGCGAATACGTAAGCCACCCGCCGCAGGTTCTTGTGGTAGATGGTCTGGTCCACGCGGCGCTGGTCCCAGCGGCCCAACTCGGCCAGGGGAACCAGATTGCCCGCCGCCCCCTTGACGTACACCCGGGCAAGGTCCGCGGCGCTGGTCCGCCGGTCCAAAGGTACGCGGAGTTCGATCCGCAGGGGATTGCGTTCGGCCGGCTCGTGCACCACGCCGATCGTCTCGCTGCCCAGCATGGCTTTCAGCGTGGCCGCGATCTCGGCCGTGGAAACCCCGTTCAGGGCCGCTTTTTCCTGGTCGGTCACGAAGGTGAGTTTGGTCTGCGGGGCCTCGCGCACGTCGTCCACATCGACCACGCCGGGCTCCAGATGCAAGCGGCGCCGCACCACGTCGGCCGCCTGGAGGATGTCTTCGTAGCGGTGATCGGGCCGGCCGTACACCTCGGCCACGATCGTCGAGATCACCGGCGGCCCGGGCGGCGTTTCCACGATCTTCATGCGCGCGCGGTGCCGGTCGGCGATCGCCTGGAGGTCGTTCCGTATGCGGAGCCCGATGGCATGGCTCTGCAGCGCGCGGTTTTTCTTGCCGGCCAGATTGATCCGCACCTCGGCCACGTTGTCGCCCTGCCGCAGGTAGTAGTGCCGCACCAGCCCGTTGAAATCCATGGGCGAGGCCAGGCCCACGTAGCTGGTGTAGTCGGCCACTTCGGGCACCGTGGCCAGATACTCTTCGATATCGCGCACCGCGGCATCGGACCGCTCCAGGGTAGTCCCCTCGTCGAAGTCCAGCACCACCAACAGTTCGTTCTTGTTGTCGAAGGGGAGCATTTTCAAGGGCACGGTGCGCAGGGCGGCCAGGCCCATGGCGGCCACCGTAAGCCCCAGCATCACCAGCAGGAAAGTCCAGGCCACGACCCGCGAGTGCAACAAGGGCGCCATGAGCGGATAGAACAGCTTGTACAGCCGGGTCTGCTGGATGGCCCCAAGGTCGTGCGGATCGTGGTGCTCGCTTGCCGGGGCATCGGCCGAGGTGTACCGCCGCCGCAATGCGTGATAGGCCAGCCACGGCGTGATGGTAAACGCCACCACCATCGACATGAACATGGTCACCGGCACGTTCAGGGCCATGGGGCGCATATAGGGCCCCATCATGCCGGTGATGAAGAACATGGGCAGAAAGCTGACGATCACCGCCAGCGTGGCGGTAATCAGCGGCGGCCGGATCTCGGAGACCGCCTCCAGCACGATCCTCCGCGTGGCTTTCTTCTGGATCGAGAAATGCCGGGCGATGTTCTCCACATCCACGATGGGGTCGTCCACCAATAGGCCCAGCGACAGGATGAGCGCGAAGAGGGTTACGCGGTTGATCGTGAATCCCAGAAGCAGGTTCACCGCCAGGGTCAGCCCGAAGACGACCGGCACCGCGACGGCCACCACCAGGGCCTCGCGCCATCCCAGGCTGAAGCTCAACAGCGCCACCACGATGACGATGGCCACGGCCAGGGCCTCGACCAGTTCGTTGACCTTCTCGTTTGCGGTCAGGCCGTAGTTGCGGGTGATGACCAGTTCCATGTCGCCGGGGATGATGGTGGCGCGCAGGTGGGCTGCCTCGCGGAGCACGGCGTCGGCCACCCACACCGCGTTGGTCCCTTTTTTCTTGGCGATGGCGATGGTGACGGCCCGCCAGGAGCCGCGGGGCGATGCCTCGCCCGGGGTACCGTGCCCCGGTGCCGCATGGGACGCTTCGGGCCGGCCGGCTGGCCCGGGGTGCGCGGCGCGGTCCGGCTCGCCCACCAGGGTGCCCGGAAAGTTCTCGTGCTCCGTAAAACCCCGCGCAGGGCCCCAACCGTGCCGCACATACGCCGAGGGCTCTTCCGGGCCGTCGGACACGGTGGCCACGTCTTTGAGAAATACCGGCTGCTGCCCGTACACCCCCACCACCAGATCGCGGATTTGCCGGGCGTCGGAAAACGGCTCGCCGGCCTCGACCTGGATAAGGCGGTCGTGGCTGCGGAACTCGCCCGCAGTGCGGCGCACGTTGGCCCCCTGGAGGGCCCGCTGGATCTCCAAGGCCGATACGCCATAGGCTGCCATGCGCTCCGGGTCCAATAGGACCTGCACCACCCGCCGGCGCCCACCGACCACGTAGGCCCGCGACACGTTCTCCACGCCGGCCAGGCGCTC
>JBBIQF010000197.1:0-10938 GCA_037442445.1 Planctomycetaceae bacterium | reverse complement strand
TCCACATCCAATCCGCCGCCGTAGCCCTGGTACACCACGTTGGCCAGGAGGTAACGGTCGGCCAGCACGGTCTTGCCGGCCGCCAAGGCCGGCCGAATGACCTCGTCGACCAACTGTGCCCTTGCGGCCATGTAGAGGAGCATTTCCGCACGGGGGTCGATGCGGAGGTCATGGCGGTGGAGGACCAGTTCGCGCACCGCCTCGCCCAGGGGGGTGGTGCCGGGATCGCGGCAGGTGAGCACCGCGTGGTCCTTTTGGCGCAGCCATTGGGCCAGGCGCTCGATCTGGGTCGTCTTGCCGCAACCGTCGCAACCGTCGATGGAAATGAACATCCTCGCACACCTGGGCCAGAACAGAGCAGGCTGCCTTCGGGATACGGGGCCGCCGGTGGAGGCCACCGGTGGGGGCCGCCGGCCAAGGTTGCCTGGGCAACGCGGATCGGAGTAGTTATAGAGGAGGGGGCCCGATGGCGGAAGCGTCTGGATCTTGAGTATCTTCCGCTGCGCAAGGCCCCAGGAGGCCAGGACCGCAACGCCCAGTTTATTCGATACGCCTGGGAGGACGTGCTATGCGTGCGACGGCCGGAAATCGTGCTGTGCGGCTGGCGGCGATGGTTTGGACGGCGGTCTTGGGGTTTGCGGGGCATGGGGCTGCCGGGCAGGCCGTCACCCTGCCGCTGCAAACCCGGGACGAGAACAACCAGCCGCGGGTCGTCGAGGTGCGTGCCAATGCCGCCCGGATCGGCGTGGTGGTGATGGACATGTGGGACAAGCACTGGGACCCGCTGGCCACGCATCGGGTGGCGGCTTTGGTGCCCCGCATGAACCAGTTCTTGCACAATGCCCGGGCGGCCGGGGCCCAGATCATCTTCTCGCCCTCCAACACGGTGCAATCGACGTATGCCGCCTCTCGCCAGCGCCAGGCGGTGCTGGCCCTGCCGCAGGCATTGTTGCCCAAACCGAGCGACTTCCAGCCCGCCAAGCCCATCCCCTGGACCACCTGCCCGCGGAACATGGACGGCACCTCGCCCTACCACAGCCCGCCCCGGGGCGTGTGGTCGAACCAGTGCTACGGCCTGGACATCGAAGAGACGGACTGGATCACCGCCGACGATGCCGGCATCGACGCCCGCCAGGAATTGTGGAACCTCGTCCAGGCACGCAAGCTGACCCACTTGCTGTACGTGGGGGTGCATACCAACTGGTGCGTCTCGAACCGGCCCAATGGCGTGATTCCCATGAAGCGTCTGGGGATCGCCACGGCCCTGGTCCGGGACCTGACCGACGCCTGGAGCGACCCGTATGACGGCTATGCGCGGGACACGCCGCGGCCCGAGATCACCCCAAACCGGGCCACCCAACTGGTCATCGAGCACCAGGAGCGGTACATCCAGCCCACGGTGCCCAGCACGGTGTTTCCGGAAACGGTGCGGGTTCGGCCGGTGGCTTTGTGCCGGGCCTGGGCCGAGTACAGCCAGCCAGATTACCCGGTGGCGGCGGCGATCGATGGCTCCACCAGCCGGGGCAACGGCTGGGGCAACGGCGGCAACCCCCGCGGGGCCAACGTGGCGGTGTTCCGCACGCAAGAGCCCACCGGCATAGCGGGCGGAAGCGTTTTGACCTTCGTGCTGGATTTCACAAGCAACCCGAATCATGGATTGGGCCGGTTCCGCCTCGCTGCGGCCTGCGATTCCACCTCGAAAGACGCATCGGCGGGCGTGGCGGGGCCTTCGGGTGCAGGGCCGGCTGGGGGGAGCGGCCCCTCGGCCGGTGGCGCCCCGCTTGAGGGCCGCTGGACGGTGCTGCGGCCCGAGCAGGTCCGCTCGCTCAGCACAGGCACCGAGTTCCGCGTGTTGGACGATGGCTCGGTGCTGGTGACCGCGACCCGCCGCCCCCCCGCGACCGCTATGTGGTCACCGTCCGCACGGAACTCCGCGACATCACCGCCTTCCGCCTGGAGGCGCTCCAGCACGAGTCGCTGCCCAAGGGGGGGCCCGGCCTGCGCGAAACCAATGGCAATTTCGTGCTGGGCGAGTTCTCGGTACGGATCCGGCCGGCGAAGGTCGCCGGCCCGCTGCCCAGCCCGGTGATTCCCCCCGGGGTCCACCTGCCGGAATCGCTGCCGGACAAAGCGCGTTGGCATGGCGATGCCCGGTCGCTTCGGCTGGCCATCGAGGACTTGATCCAATCGTTCGGCCCGCGCTACCCCAAGGGCCCCGCCTATTTGGCCCGGCTAGAGGAACTCCAGCGCAACCCCCAGGACAGCCGCTATGCCGAGAAGCTCGCGGCCCTGGCCGAGGAGGCCCTGTTGGCCAATCCCCTCTTGGACATGCCGGGGCTGCTGTTGGTCAAGCGCCGGCCTGTGCGCCAAGGCCGGCCGGTGCACGCCGATTCGGCCTTCGGATGGGATCTGGGGCTGCCGCGAAGTTCGGCCGGCAACTCGGCCTTGCCCAGGCACTCGCTGGATAACGAAATCGTGCTGCTTGCGCCGGTACACCCGGCCGGCAAGCTCACGACGATCTATCGCCCGCCAGGCCCCGAGTTCGTGGGGGATGTGGATTTGGACTTCGACGCCCGGCGGCTCTTGTTCTCCATGCCCGATGCCCAAGGCCGGTGGCACATCTATGAAATCAGCATCGACGGCAAGAACCTCCGCCGGCTGACGCCCGAGGTGCCGGACGTGGACCATTACGACGGCTGCTGGCTGCCCGACGGGGGCATCGTGTTTTGCAGCACGGCGTGCTTCCAGGGGGTGCCCTGCAACTTCAGCGATGTGGCGGTGCTCTACCGCATCGATGCCGATGGCAGGAACATGCGGCAATTGTGTTTCGAGCAGGACCACGATTTCAACCCGGTGGTCATGCCCAGCGGCCGCATCCTGTACCTGCGGTGGGAATACTCCGACCTGCCGCACACCAACAGCCGCATCCTATTCAGCATGAATCCCGACGGCACCGGGCAGGCGGAGTACTATGGGAGCAATTCGTATTGGCCCAATGGCATTTTCGGGGCTCGGCCCATCCCCGGCCGGCCGGGGATGTTCGTGGGGATTGTGGCCGGGCATCACGGGTCGCATCGAGAGGGCGAGTTGGTGCTATTCGACGCCGGCCGGGGACGCCACGAGGCCAGCGGGGCGGTGCAGCGGATTCCGGGCCGCGGCCAGCCGATCGAGCCTGTGGTGCGCGACCAGTTGACGGCCGCCAGTTGGCCGAAATTCGCCCACCCGTATCCCCTGTCGGACAAATACTTCCTTGTTACCTGCAAGCGGGACGCCCAGTCGCCCTGGGACATCTATCTGGCCGACGTGTTCGATAACCTGGTGCGGGTTTACCATGCCGAGGGATATGCCCTTTTGGAGCCGATTCCGTGCCGGCCTACGCCGCGCCCGCCGGTCATCCCGCCGAAGGTCGATCTCAGCCGCCGCGATGCCGTGGTGTTCCTGGCCGACGTGTACCGCGGTCCGGGATTGGCCGGCGTGCCCCGCGGCACGGTGAAACGCCTGCGGCTTTTCACCTACCACTTCGCCTACCGGGGCATGGGCGGACTCCTGGGCACGGTGGGGTTGGACGGGCCCTGGGATGTCAAGCGGGTGCTGGGCACCGTGCCGGTCGAGCCGGACGGCTCGGCCTTGTTCCGGGTACCGGCCAATACGCCCATTTCCATCCAGCCTCTGGATGCGGAAGGAAAGGCCCTGCAACTGATGCGGAGCTGGTTCGTGGGCATGCCGGGCGAGACGGTGACTTGCATCGGCTGCCACGAGCCGCAAAGTAGCGCCCCGCCCTCCGGAGTGCCGCTGCCGGCCGGGCGCCAGCCGGCGGCCATCGAGCCCTGGTATGGCCCACCGCGGAACTTCAGCTTCAAACGCGAGGTCCAGCCTGTGCTGGACCGGTACTGCGTGGGGTGCCACAACGGCCGCGAGCCGGCCCAAGGCGGCGCACCGCCGGACCTCCGCGGCACCGTGCTGACCAGCGATTACCAGTCGTACATCGCAGGCAACGGCAACGGGTACGGCGGCAAGTATTTTTCGGTCGGCTACTTCGAGTTGAGTCGGCGGGTCCGCCGCCCCGGCATCGAAAGCGATCTGCACCTCCTGCGGCCCGGCGAATACCACGCCGACACTACCGAGTTGGTCCGCCTGTTCACCAAAGGCCATTACGGCGTCCGCCTGGATGCCGAGGCCTGGGACCGGCTGATCACCTGGATCGACCTGAACTGCCCCTATCACGGTACGTGGACCGAAATGGGATGGAATCCGGGCAAGCAGCGGGCCGCCCGCCGCCAACTTCGGCAACGCTATGCCGGGGTGGACGAAGACCCGGAAGCCCTTGCCGATACGCCGGCCCCACCGCCTGCGGCACCGGCGGCGCCGGCTGCGGGCCGGCTTCACACGGCTGGGGCACGCCCTGCGCCAAGCCCGGCGGGGGAAGGGGCGCCAGCCGCTGGACCTCAAGGCTTACCGCCGCATGGCGCGGTGACGCAGCTTACGGACCTGCCGCGGCGCACGGTCCGGCTCGCCGAGGGCGTAACGATGGACTTCGTGCTGATTCCGGCGGGGCAGTTCGTGATGGGCGACGCCCAGGGGCCTCCGGACGAGCAGCCGGAACATCCGGTCTGCATCGAAAAGCCGTTCTGGCTAGGCCGGTGCGAGGTTACCAACCGGCAATACGCTTGTTTCGATCCCGGCCACGATAGCCGGTTCGAGTCGAAAAACGGCTACCAGTTTGGCGTAACGGGGTATGACCTCAGCCGGCCGGACCAGCCGGTGGTGCGGGTCTCATGGGTGCAGGCGATGGAGTTTTGCCGCTGGATGTCGGCGCGGACCGGACTCCGCTGCACCCTGCCGACCGAGGCGCAATGGGAGTACGCCTGCCGGGCGGGGAGCCGCTCGGCGTTCTGGTTCGGCATGCTGGGGGCAGACTTTTCCCGCAGTGCCAATATGGCGGACGTGAAGCTGCGGGATTTTGCCAGCGACCCGTACACCATCGACGGCCCGTTGCCGCGGTACACGCGGTATGACGATTGGATCCCGCGGGACGCGCGGTACGACGACCGCGGTCTGGTGAGCGTCGAGGTGGGCCGCTACCGCCCGAACCCTTGGGGCCTGTGCGACATGCACGGGAATGTGTGGGAGTGGACGCGATCGGCGTACCGTCCCTACCCCTACGACCCGGCCGATGGACGCGAACATCCTACCCCGGAAGGCCTGAAGGTGATTCGGGGCGGCTCATGGCGAGACCGCCCCTTCCACTGCCGTTCTGCCTCCCGCTGGAGGCTGCCCGCTTGGCAACCGGCTTCGACCGTAGGGTTCCGCGTGGCCCTGGCCGCCGAATGAGCATCTCCTTCGGCACGCGGCAAAGGCGCTACGACGCGCCTGGCCACCCTGCTTGCCGCGGGCCAGGCCCCACGGGTTCCCCGCTGCGACTAGGCCTTGGCCTTCTTGGCGCCGCTCTTGGTGCCGCAGCACTTCTTGGCGCTTGCCTTGGCAGCGGTCTTCTTGGCGGTCTTCTTCTCGGCCATTGCACAACTCCTTCACGAAGCAACTGGTCGATCGCGCCGCACCGTACGGCGCTGTTACGTCCGCTCGTCGCCAGAAAAATAGCAAAGCACTTCTATCTTGACAAGTACTTTTCTTGTTCCACGCGAAAGATTCTTCAATTTTTTTCTCCGAACCTGTCCTCCACGCCCGCAGCGCGAGCATCTCGCGCCATCCGTCGTGCCTTCCAAGCACGCGCCCCAGCGCCCGGAAGACGCCAAGCCGCCGCGCATGCCTATGGCGCACACCCCAAACCCATAGCGCCGGTATCGTGCCCGCAACCGGCGCGGCCAGAATGTTCTGCGGCAGGTCGGCCTCGCCCCGCGTGCATCGTGGCCACGTCTGTGCGGCCGGGACGGCGGCGACGGGCCCATCGGTTCGCGGAGCGGCCCAACCGACTTGCCCCCGGCACCGCCCCGGGCCATATTAGCAGGCCGCCAAGACGCGATTCGACATCGGCAACCCTTGGGTCCTTTGCAACAAGGTCAATGCCATGACGCTTCGAAGTTCTCGCGTTGCAGCGCCGGCGTGGCTGGCTGCGCTGCTATTGGCCGTGGGAGTGGTATCGAGCACCCGCATCGCCACCGCCGCCCAGCCGGCAGGCGGCGCCCCGGCCGCTTTGGCGTTCCGCCCGGCAGGCAAGGAGTTCGTCTTCGATACCGGTGCGCTGCGGGGAACGCTGCGTGCCCAAGGCCGTTCGCTGGGCCTGACGGGGGTGGTGGATGTGGCTTCGGGCAAGGCCCTGGCCGGCAGCTACGGCCTGGTGTCGCACTATCGCCTGCTGGATGCCAAGGCCCGGTATGGGACGGCCGCTTGGGACCGGCCCAGCCAGGCGCAACTACTGGGCGATGGGGCGGTGGAGGTCTCTTGGCCGGCCGACGCGGCCCATCCTTTCCAGATGAAGGCCACCTACCGCTGGGCCGCCCCCGACACGCTGGACGTGCGGACCGAGGTCACGGCCAGCCGGCCCTTGCGGCGGTTCGAGGTGTTTCTGGCCTCCTACTTCGCCGGATTCCCCATCTCGATGGTTTACGCCCGCAGCGGGCCGGATGGAAAACCGGAGTTCGTGCCGGCCACCAAGGACCGGGGCGTGTGGCTGGCCTTTCCCCGGGATGACGAGGCGGTGCGGATGATCCGGGACGGGCGTTGGCAGCGGCCACCCAACCCGGTGCAGTGGGTCATCATGCCCCGGCTGGCTGCGCCGCTGGCCATGCGCCGCGACCCCGAATCGGGTTTGGCCGCCCTGCTGATGGCCCCGGCCAGCGATTGTTTCGCCGTTTGCACCCCCTTTGGCGAGGAAGGGCACCGGTCGGTGTATCTCTCGCTGTTTGGCCGGGACCTTGCGCCTGGGCAGAGTGCAGCGGCCCGGGCCCGCCTGGTGATCGCCCCTAACCTGGCCCCAGCCGACGCCGTGCACCGGTACGAGACGTACCTGGAGTCCCTCGGCCGATAGGGCGGCCCTGGGTTACGGACGCGTCCGCGGTAACCCGTTCACGGCCCGGGGCCTACCCAATGCTCAAGGGGATGGAGCGTGCGGGGTGCGGCGAGTATCGGTGCGCGGCGGACGCGACGGAGCGGGGCGGACGCGACGGAGCGCGTCCCTCCAAGGTGGAGTTCATGCCCATTGGGCCGGCTGGCCGGTGGCCGCCAGGGCGGCGGCCCAGAACTCGCCTTGAACCTGGACGCGGCGTTTTCGGCCCACGGCCAGGGCCAGTGGCACCAACGCAAACGTGCCTGCCATATGCCCCACCATCACGTCGGTCTTGCCCGCCATGGCTGCGTGAACCGCCCGGCGTGCGAACTGGTCGCAAAGGATGTCGTCCTGGGCGTTGGCCGGCACGCTCCGCACCAGGTAGCTGGGGTCGAAGTACTTGACCTCCACGGCCGGCCCGTGCTCTTGGAAGTACTCGACGATCCGCTGCTTGAGCCAAGGCCCGATATCTTGAAAGCGGATGTTGCCCGAAGCGTCCCGCTCCTCGGTGACGGTGCCGAACAGGTCCTGGCCGGCCCCCTCGGCCACCACGATCACCGCGTGGTGCCGCCGGAGCATCCGCTGCCGCAGCGTGGCCAGAAGGCCCCCGGGACCCTCCAGCACGATGGGCACCTCGGGGATGAGGACGAAGTTCACCTCCTGGCTGGCCACCGTGGCCGCCGCCGCGATAAACCCCGATTCCCGCCCCATCAGCTTCACCAGCCCGATCCCATTGCGGGCGCCTTTGGCCTCGGCGTGCGCGCAATCGATGACGCGCTGGGCCTCGGCCACGGCCGTGTTGAAACCGAACGACGGGTCGCAATACTCGATGTCGTTATCGATGGTCTTCGGAATGCCCACCACGGCAATGCGCAGCCCCCGCCGCCGAACCTCCTCGGCAATGGCATGGGCACCCCGCTGGGTGCCGTCGCCGCCCACGCACAACAGCACGTCGATCCCCTGGTCGCGCAGGAAGTCCACCATCACCGTCGGGTCCTGCGGTCCCCGCGATGTCCCCAGCACCGTGCCCCCTTCCCGATGGATGTCTTCCACCAAATCCAAAGTCAAGCGGAGGGGCGACTCGCCCTCGGCCGGGTTCAGCCCCTGGTAGCCATAGCGGATGCCCAGCACCTCGGGGACGCCGTAGTTCAAGTGGAGTTCGAGGAAGGCCGAGCGGATCACGTTGTTCAGCCCCGGCGACAGACCGCCGCAGGTGACGATGGCCGCCCGGGTCTGCCCGGGATCGAAAAACAGCCACTCCCGGGCCCCGGCTTTCTCGAAGAGCAGAACCTGCTGTGTTTGGTCAAGGCGGACATCGGCCTTCCAGCGCACGAAGTGGTCGTCGGCCACGAATCGCTCGGCCGTTTGCCCGGCCGCCCAGCGGTGCGCCAGCGGCGTCGCCACGCGGGGAGCACCCAGCACCGGCGCCCTGACCACTTGGATCGCCTCGTTCATGGTTCGCTCCTTGCCACACAGGCCCGAAAAGATGGCCCCGCCATACCCATGCCCTTCTTGCCGCACATTGCGGTCTTCCAAAGCCGGCAGAGGGTATTCGCCAGGGGGAGACGCCCCGGCAGTTCCGGAAAACGCCAAAGCGCGCCGGTCCGGCTGGCCGCCCATTGCGACGCGCCCGGCAGTTCCGCAAACCCCATCGCCGCGCTCAGCTTACTGCGCTTGCCCGGCGCCATACAATGGGGCGATACTGAAGCGATTTACCCCTTTCTGACCACCCTTTCCGAAGAGACTCTCGGATGCTTGCCATGGTGCTGCGTAATGACTGCCTGATGTGGGGTTTGGCAATGGTGGTGGCCCTGGCGGCTGCCGCCCGAGCGGCCGAGTCGGCTTCCACGCCGTCCCAGACCCCGCCCGCCCTGAATTTCCGCATGAAGACCCTTCAGGGCAAAGAGGTACCGCTGGCAACGTATCGGGGCAAGGTGTTGCTGGTGGTCAATGTGGCCAGCAAGTGCGGATTGACCCCGCAGTACCAGCAACTGGAGGCCCTGCACGAGAAATATGGGCCCAGGGGGCTGGCCATTCTGGCATTCCCCTGCAACCAGTTCGGCAACCAGGAGCCGGGCACACCGGAAGAGATCGAGCAATTCTGCCGCACGAACTACGGGGTGAAGTTCGACCTGTTTGCCAAGGTGGAGGTCAACGGCCCGGGGGCGTGCCCGCTTTATCAGTACCTGACCGCCCAGCCGACCAAGCCCAAGGGGCCGGGCAAGATCGCCTGGAACTTCGAGAAGTTCATCATTGCTCGCAACGGCGAGGTGGTGGCCCGTTTTGACCCCCGGACCCGGCCGGACGCCCCCGAGGTGATCCAGGTGATCGAGGCCGAACTGGCCAAGCCGGCGCCCCCAGCGGGGAGCCGTTAGCCCAGCGGTCAGAGGCCGTTTGTGGCCGGGCCGGCCGGGCGGGCCGCAGGGTTCGGGCAAGATGCCCGGGCTGCGCCCCCTTTCTCGCCGCTCGAAGCGGCATACGGTACCATGTTGCCGTAGGGTGCGTCCTCCGGACGCACGCGACAGGCTCGCAGAGGTTCTGGCAAGTTCGCGTGGGTGCAAAGCACCCACCCTACCGTAGGGTGCGTCCTCCGGACGCACGCGAAACGGTTTGAAGTGTCCTGGCAAGTTCGCGAGGGTGCAGAGCACCCACCCTACCGTGGCGACGCCGGGCCTTTTCCAACGGTGCCGATGCTGCTCGACGCTCAAGAGTTCCGCCACATTGTCAGCGGCCAGGCCCGCGGACTGGGGCCAGCCGCCTGGCGATTGTTGTTTCGCACCGCCGAGCTGCCCTACACCCTGGCCGTCCGGTGGCGCAACCGGCGGTATGACCTCGGGCAGGCCGAAATCCGCCGCGTCTCCGTGCCGGTGGTCAGCGTGGGTAACCTCACGCTGGGGGGAACGGGCAAGACGCCCATGGTGGAATGGATTGCTCGATATTACCGCAAGCGGGGCGTCCGGCTGGTCATCATCAGCCGGGGGTATGGGGCCGAGCGGGGGATACTCAACGACGAAGGGCGGCAGTTGGAACAGCGGCTGCCCGACGTGCCCCATCTTCAAGGGGCCGATCGCGTGGCCCTGGCCGAATTGGCCATCGAGGAACTGGCCGCCGAGTTGATCCTCTTGGACGACGGCTTCCAGCATCGCCGGCTGGCCCGTGATCTGGACATCGTGATGTTAGACGCCGAGGCGCCGTTTGGGTACGGCCATGTCTTCCCTCGCGGGATGCTCCGCGAGCCTATGGAAGGGTTGCGGCGGGCCCAAGTGGTGGTGCTCAGCCGGGCCGACATGATTCCGCCGGCCGAGCGGCAGCGGATTCGGCACCAAGTGGCCTCTGTTTCGCCCCAGTCCCTTTGGGCCGAAACGAGGCACGCCCCCCGGGTTTTGGTCGATAGCCTGGGGCGCGAGGAACCCGTGGCGGCGGTGGCCGGCCAGCCGGTGGCCGCCTTTTGCGGTATCGGCAATCCCGCCGCGTTCCGACACACCCTGGAAACGCTTGGGTGCCACGTGGCGGGCTTTCAGGCGTTAGACGACCATTACCCCTATCGCCGGGCCGATGTCGAGCGGCTCAGCGCCTGGGCAGCCACAATGGACATCCAGGCTGTGCTGTGCACGCACAAGGACCTGGTGAAGCTGGGGATCGACGCGCTGGGGGGCCGGCCTTTGCGCGCGGTGGTGGTCGAACTGGAGTTTCTGAGCGGCCAGGCCGAGTTGGAAGCACGTTTGGACGCGGCCTGCCAGCGCCGGCCGCCTGCCAGGCCGGACTGAAGGCCTATCCACGAAAGTAACCGTTCACGGCCCGGGGCCTTTCGGATGCTCAAGGCGAAAGAGGGTGCGGGGTACCGCGAGTATCGGAGCACGGCGGACGTGACGGAGGCGAGGGACGCGACGGAGCGCGGCGGACGCGACGGAGCGCGTCCCTCCAAGGTGGAGGGC
>JBBIQF010000196.1:0-11218 GCA_037442445.1 Planctomycetaceae bacterium | reverse complement strand
ACCACCTCAACGAGCCGGTGGACCTCTTGTTCGGCACCGAATTGGGGGGCGGAACCTACATCAATCGAGCGGTGGGGTATTGCCAGCGGCTCATTGCCCGGCCGGCGCAGACCATTTTCGTACTCATCTCCGATCTTTTCGAAGGGGGCGTCGAAGAGGAATTGCTGGCCCGCACGCAGCGGATTCTCTCGGGCGGCACCACCATGATCTGCCTGTTGGCACTGAGCGACCAGGGCGCGCCCTGTTACCATGAGAAGCTGGCGGCCCGCATGTCGGCCCTGGGCGCACCGGCCTTCGCATGCACCCCGGACCTGTTTCCGGACCTCATGGCCGCGGCCATCCAGCGCCGCGACATCGCGGCCTGGGCCGCCCGAAACGATATCGTCGTCCGCTGCCACGGCTGATGCCCCGCGCAAGTCGCCCCCTTTTTAGGCCGCGCGGCGCGTTTCCAAGGCATCAGGTCGCTTCCGTTGACGAACCGCCAGGCATTCGGTAAGCATGGCAAGGGACGATCGAAGTTCACACCGGACGCGGGAGGGCGCCATGTGGCCTCTTGGACAGAGCGAGATACGATGGCTTGCGACCCCGGCGGGGTTGATCGGCGTTGGGCCCGGCGCAGTGTTCGACGCGCCGGACCACGGCCATGCCGTGTGCGTCGAGGACGACGACCTGGACGACTTCGACGACGAGGATTTCGACGACGACTTCGATGACGATTTCGAGGAGGAATACGAGGACGAGTTCGACGACGACCTGGCCGGGCTCGACGCCGACGAGGAGGAAGAAGAGGAGGAGGAACCCGAGCCCGAGGAAGTCGCCGCCGAAGGTCTCGGCGAGGATGCCGAGGACTTCCCGGTAGAGGACGAAGAATTCCCGGTGGACGACGAGGACCTGGACGCCGACGATTTCGACGAGTAGTGGCCAGCCCACTCGTCACAGACAGCGGTAGCCAACAAAGACAGCGCCGAACCTTTTTGGGGGAACACGAGGCATGCGAGAGCTTGTGGCACAAATCGAAGAGGCGGCCAGCGTGATCCGCCGCCGCTGGCCCGGCCCTGCCCGGGTGGGGATCATCCTGGGGACCGGCCTGGGCAGCCTGGCCGGCCAGATCCAAACCGAAGCCACCTTCGAATACCCCACCATCCCCCATTTCCCCCGCTCCACTGCCATCGGGCATACAGGGCAACTCGTCTGTGGCCGGCTGGCGAACCTGCCCGTAGTGGCCATGGAGGGGAGGTTCCACGCCTACGAGGGTTACAGCTACCAGCAGATCACCTTTCCCGTGCGGGTGATGCGGGCCTTGGGGGCCGGGCTGTTGGTGGTGTCCAATGCGTGCGGCGGCCTGAATCCGCAGTTCGGCCTGGGCGATATCATGGTCATCGAAGACCACATCAACCTGATGAACGGCAACCCGCTGGTGGGCATGAACGACGATCGGCTGGGGCCGCGGTTCCCCGACATGTCGGCCCCGTATGACCGGCGCCTGATCGACAAAGCCCTGGAAATCGCTCGCCGCGAGAACTTCGTGGCCCACAAGGGGGTGTACGTGGCGGTGGTGGGCCCCAATCTGGAGACCCGCGCCGAGTACCGCTTCCTCCGCACCATCGGGGCCGATGCCGTCGGCATGTCCACCGTCCCCGAGGTCCTCGTGGCCATCCACGCCGGCATGCGCGTGCTGGGCCTTTCCGTGATCACCGACATGTGCCTGCCCGACTGCCTCAAGCCGGCCAATATCGAGGAAATCCTGGCCGTGGCCGGCTCGGCCGAACCCAAACTCCGCAAGATCGTCCTGGGCGTGCTGGAGTACGTGGGCCAGGAGCCATGAGCCCGGCGGACGCGGCGGAGCGCGTCTCTCCAAGGCAAAGGGCCACGCTGTGTCGTGGCTGAGGCATTGCGTGTTGCCCGGTAACGTCCCGGGCCGCGAACGGTTACGCCGGCACGGCCAGACATCGTCAAAGCCAGTGCTCTTCCTCTTCCCTTTGGCGCTCCTGCCGGGCGAGTTCCTTCTTGAGGCACCACGCGACGATCAAACCAGGGATGGTCAGCAACAGCGCGCCTTGAAGCAACACCGCTCCCAGCCACCGCCACTGGCCCGCCGAATAATCTCCCAGCGCCTTCATCAGCAGCGACCAGGCCGTCGGGAAACACAAGAACACGCTGGCCAGCCCGGCCCAGGCCGGCCCCTGCGGGTGCCGCCTGAGGATTAGCCAACCTCCCACCGCCACGCACCCGGCCAGAACCACCGCGGCAAGCCGGTTGGATAGCGCGAAGATGCCGGCCGGCGGATAGAGAAACAAGCGGACCGCAAGCACGACGGCCATCACACTGCCGTATGCCATGGCCAGCCCTGCGACGGCCAGCCGCTGCATCGCGGCCTTCGACCTGCGCTTCACCGCAGGCGCAATCGCCGCCTGCAAGTGCCGCAGCAGGTCACGGGGAGGCTCGCCCGACGTGTCGGCCGGCCCGCTCACCGGCGAAGTCCAGGTACCCGGCGGGTCCTGCTGCGCCACCGATAGCGGCTCGGGCACCGGTAAAGGCTCTTGCGGGTCGGGAGATTCTTGAACGGCGGGCGGTTCGGGGGCAGCAAAGGCCGCCGCCACCCAATCGTCGTCCTCTTCCGGCTGGGCAGGTGCCGGGCGCGATGGATCCGCCTGTCCCGAGTGGTGAACCTCCAGGCGCTGGCCGCAGGGACACCGAAGCCGCTTGCCCGCCAGCCGCTCCTCCACCCGGAACCGCCTACCGCAAGCAGGACAAACGACGGCCAGAGCCATGGCAGCCAACTCCCCTTATCCGAGGTCCGGGTGTCCCCCTCTTCGCTTCCTTGTACCGCCGCCGGAACCGCCGATCAAGTTGTGCGAAACGAAGGCCAGGGGCTTTGCGCACGATTGAAGAAATCCACAAGGCTGCCAAGTACGCCCGCATGAACGGCGGGCGCCTACTGCATTACGGGAATAATATACCACCCGGCAGCGTGATTGCTGCCCTCCCGCACGGCCGGCCATGCCGCGCAAACCTCCCGCCCCATCCCGGCAGCATTGGGGGAAATAACCTATAGTTCAAATGCGGCGGCCTTTCGGGTATGTGGGTTCGATCCGGAGAGGTGAAGCGTCGTGTTACTCTTTTCGCCCCGAAAAGAGCACGAAGTGCAAAGCTTCCTGCTCAAGCTGGTCAATAATAACTGCCCGGAGTTGCGGGCCCTGGCCGAGGGGCCTCGCCTCGAAACCCGCGTCAACCTGACGCTGGTGGTGCTGGTCATTCCCTTGAAGAAACAGCGCCCGGCGATCGAGGAGATGTTTGCCGCAGTGACCAAGGAGTTCAGCACCACCGGCGTCTCGCTGGTCCTGAACGAGCCGCGGGCAGTGGACGAGGTGATCCTGGCCTTCCGCTTCGAGGGGGGGATGAAGTTCGCCCGGGCCGAGGCCAAACATCTCAATCCCATGGGTGCGGGATTCTACCAACTGGGCCTCAAGCTTGTGGAAATGGTTCACACCGCCGATTATCCGGTGCTGGCCTCGGTCAGTTATTGAAGCCCGCCGCTGGAAGCCCGCCGCGGCGGGGCCGCGGGAATGGCCAACGGCCGGTAGTCGCAAGGGGCTCCCGGCCGGCCTGTAATCGCACCGCAGCCGGCTCCTGTGCACCTGCCCAGGCTACCGGCGCCTGGCCTGTTCTCGTAAGATGGATTGCCTGTTGCGCCGCGTACGACGGCGTCCCTCTGAACCCATCCCGGTAGTGCATCCAAGCAGGAGCCGACGAGATGATGCGAACGCCTGGTTACGTCCGGGCTTTTCGATGGCCGGCCATGGCCGGCGTGCTGGGGCTTGCGGTGCTTTTCGGCAAGGCCTTTGGGCTGGCCGAATCCTGGTCCCCGCAATCCGCAGGGGTGGCCGGGGGAGTTATTGTGGTGGTCGGGGCCCAGGGAGCCGACGCCGCCGTAGCCGCGGTGCAAGCCGGGCCGTTCCTCGCACAAGTGTTGGTTGACGATGATGCGGCCCTGGCAGCCCTCGGCCAGCGGCTCCAGCGCCACGGGGTGTACGGGCTGGTGTCGGCCGACCGTCTGCCAGGCGACGGCAAACTGCCCTATGCCGAAAACCTGGTCAACCTCGTGGCCATCGCCGAGCCCGAACGCGCCAAAGGGATTTTGGCCGAGTGTGCCCGCGTCCTTCGCCCGCATGGCGCGCTGGTCATTCCCGCCGGGAGTGTTTCCGAGGCGGAACTGCAAGCGGCGGGGCTTTCGCCCGCGGGTCGGCTCGGAACGGACCAGGGCTGGCAGGTGGCACGCAAGCCCTGGCCGGCAGGCATGGACGGGTGGACGCATCCGCGTCACGGCCCGGACGGCAATGCGGTGAGCCGGGACACGCTGGCCGGCCCGCCCCGCCGGGTCCGCTGGGTGGCCGGCCCGCCGCAGGAAGTCAGCAATCTGGTCGTCTCCGAAGGGCGCAACTTCTACGCCGGAGTGCTGGCCCGCGATGGTTTCAACGGGCTGCGGCTGTGGGAGCGGCCCATCAAGCCGTCGCCGGCCCGCGGCGGTTATTCTTTCCGCATCGAGCCGCGGAGCGTGCACCCGGTGGCCGTAGGCCAGCACCTGCTGGTGGTCGATCAGGATCGGCTCGTGGCCCTCGACGGGGCGACGGGCCAAGTGGCGGCCGAGTATCCCCAAGCCGGTACCCCGCGGGAAATCCTAGCGATTGACGGTGCGATCCTGGCCCTGGGCGAGCACGAGGTCCGCGCCGTAGACCAGAAAACCGCCGCGCTGCGGTGGCGGGTGGAAGCCACGGAACCGCGATACCCCGCGGCGGCCGAGGGTGCCTTGTACTTCATCCAGGGCAAGCGCACCAAAGGGGCCGCCTGCGAGGCGGTGGCTGTGAACCTTGCCGACGGCTCCGTGCGCTGGCGGCAAAGCTTTCCTTGGCTGCCAGCGGTCCGCGGACTGGTGGCCCAAGGTCCATGGCTCGTCTTCGAAATATCCACCCTCAGCGACGACAAGCCGGGCAACCTCATCCACGTCGTGTCGGCGGCCGACGGCACACCGCGATGGAATCACACTTTCGTGCCGGGCATGGCACACATGAAGCAAGCCCGGGCCCTCTTGACCGCCGGCCTGCTGTGGGTCCTCGACGAGAAAAAATGCGTGGGGCTCGACCTCCTGACCGGCCAAGCGCAGCGCGAGCATCCGGCCGGCTGGGGACACTGCTTTCCCCCCATCGCTACGCCGCGATTCCTGTTTGCCGGCGAGATGGACCTGACCGATCTGGCCACCGGGGTGGTCGATGCCAACCGCATCACCAAGGGGGCGTGCAGCCGCGACGCCGGATTCGTGGTCGCCAACGGCCTGGTGTACACCGCGCCCAAGCACTGCACGTGCTGGCCGATGCTGCGGGATTACACGGCGCTGGCTTCGGAGCGGCCCGGCGGCCCGGCCATGCCCGCCCACCCGGAGCCCCGCCATTTCCTTTTGGAGAGCCCGAAGCCGGAAGCCTCGGCCACATCCTCGGGCGGCACAGGCGCTAAGACACAAGGCCCGGCCGAGCCCGACTCCGACTGGCCCTGCTACCGCCATGATGCTTGGCGCAGCGGGAGCACGCCCGCGGATGTGCCGCCCCGCTTGCAGACGCGCTGGAAGGTGGCCATTAGCGCCTGGCCCGACGGCCCCGTGGCCCGCGATTGGCGCGAAAACGCCTTTGCCCGCGGCCCGGTAACACCGCCTGTATGTGCAGGCGGCATCGTGTATGTCGCGGCCACCGACGCCCATCAGGTCGTCGCCCTGGACCTGGCCACGGGCCGCAAACGGTGGGCGTTCACCGCCAACGGCCGTGTGGATACCCCGCCCACCCTGTACCGCGGCTTGTGCCTGTGCGGCACGCGCACGGGATATGTGTATGCCCTGGATGCCCGCGATGGCCGGCTGCGGTGGCGCCTGCGGGCAGCGCCGGTCGATGAAAGGATCGTCGCGTATGGGCAATTGGAGTCGCCCTGGCCCGTGCCGGGCAGCATCCTGGTAACCGAAGGCCTGGCCTTCTTCGCCGCAGGGCGCCAGCCCCTGGCCGATGGCGGCATCCTGGTGTTCGCCGTGGACCCTGCCGCCGGCCAGATTCGGTGGGTGCAGCGCCTCGATTCGGTGCCGCAAACCAATTTCTATGGCGGGGCCGGATTCGAGTTCAAGGCCTTCGACCTCCTCCAGCGCGAGGGGCGCTCGGTGGTCTTGTCGCGGTGGCTGTTCGATCTGGACACCGGCCAGATGACCTGCGACTGGCAGAGCGGTTTCGGCCATGTAGTGACCGGGGGCTCGGGCGTGATGGTTCCCCGGGGGTTCTGGTCGTATGGGCCTCGCTACGAGAGCGAGCAGATCAGCGAGCGGCCGTTCGTCGAGCCGCTCGTGGTCTTCCGCGACGACACCCTTTGGGGTTGCTCGCAGGACCGGAAGACCGTGTACCGCCGCGACTTTCGCCTGGGAGCCGGTGAGAAGTTCGACCGCCAGTGGTACGCCAAGTGGACCATCCTCAACGAGGCCCGCAAACATGGCGGCGACTTGTGGCGGAGCCAGCGCCTGGCCCGCGGTGCGGCCTGGTCGCGCGATGCGGCCGAGTGGCTGCCCCGGCCCGCCAGGGTGGCGGCCATGGCGCTTACCCCCAAGGCCCTCCTCCTGGCCGGCAGCAACGGCGGCCTGGCAGCCGTTTCGCCCGCCGACGGCAAGCTGCTGGCACAGTGCGATTGCCCGCCACCGGTCTGGGACGGGCTGGCCGTGGTCCCCGGCCATGTGCTGCTGACCACCCAAGAGGGCGAAGTGCTCTGCCTGGGGCCGCCGCCATAGGCCCCCGGTCGCAGGTCGCCGAAGGGCCGAAACCCCATACGCCGCCGCGTGTCCCGGATTGCCTACGCAACGCAGCAACGAGTGTGGCCCGACCGCTCATGGGTCGAGCCCACCCCGCGCCGTCCACCAGCGCGCCTCGGCATAGACCCCGCCCCGCGGACCCCGGGGTTTGCCGCGGGAAAACCTACGAAGGCGCCTCGGCCTGGACCAGCCGCGTGCCGCAGTCGTCACTCTGGGGGCCACTAAATGGGGATGGTGGTCGTAGTGAAGGTGGTTCAGCACCACCGCTGGCACCGGCGCCCGGATGACGCAATTGGGAATTTGCCTAGCGTCCGAATCACCCTTTTTTGGACGGGGCGACAAATCCGCTGAAATGGCACCCAGCCTGTTGCAATCAACAGCCGGGTGCTGGTAACCTGAGCGTAGCGGGACCCTTCTGGAAACTGTAGCGCTCGCACATCATGGGGGACAGGTCTGATTTTCCCGCGGAAGTACCGCATGGTTTTCAAGGAGCCGATTCCCGTCGAGGGCTGGCAAGCGGTTTTCGCAGAACTCGGCCTTGCGGATCAGATGCGCGAAGCCCAGGTGCTTCGGCTCTTGATGGGATTCAAGACCGACCGTGCGATTGCCCACGTTCTGGGCATTGCCCCCAAGACGGTGGGCAGGTACGTCAGCCGGTTGATGCACCGCGTCGGCGCGAGGAGCCGTGCGGAACTACTGGTGCGTGTGCTCCAAATCCATCTCAATTTGAGGGGGGGACAATCACCAAAAGAGTGTGAGCAAGGTCACCCTTGACGCCATTTGCTTTTCGCCTAACCTAGTATCCGGTTGAGGCGGTGATTGCCCACCGGCAGGGGGGGCATTGTGGCAGGTTCGCCGATGGGCCCAGCGCGAAGGAGCTGGATGAGTCGCATTTTCGCCCGGCGGGGTGCCCGGCGGCGCCCCAGTGGGGGTCGTGCCGACTGCGGGCCACACCGAGCGATTCGTGTGCCGAGGGTGGGCCCCTATGATGTCGTCCGCATAATGGGGGGCTCGCTTCTGCTTGTCGCGGCGGGGCTTACGGCCCACCAACTCGTCAGTGAGGGGCTTGGCGGTTTGGGTTCCGCTGAGAGGTCGGATGGCTTTTTCATCTTCGCCTCTCCCTGGTTGCCGCTGGGAGCGGCTGTTTTCGAGGCGGGCTTGGGTCTATTGCTGTCGATTGGCGTGTGGGCCAAGGCTACGCGCGTAGCGTGTGTTGCTGCTTTTGGTGTCTTTGCCACGGTGTCCTTCTACGAGGCGATCGGTGGCGAGGCTTCGTGCGGCTGTTTCGGCCGGCTTGCTGTAAGCCCCTGGTGGAAGTTTGGCGTGGATGTCGCTGTCCTGGGCGCATTGGTGGCCTGTCGGCCGTGCGTAAAACCAATTGCATCGGGCCCCGATACGCACCCGAGGTTCCTAGGGTTGCGATTGTTGCTCGGCGCGGTTCCTGGAGCGGTGGTCGTCTTGGGCCCGCTTGCGGTGTGCGGCACGGCGTTTGATGGCTCCCTCGAGCCGGCCGTGGCCGCGTTGGAGGGTTATCCGCGTGTGGTCACGTCGGCGACGAGCCATTTCGGATCGATCCTCGGCTGCTGAATCCGCCGGCGGTGAGGGAGGAAGAGGGGGGACGCTGCGATGTCCGTTCAGACACGGCAGCGATTGTGGTCGAGCGGCCGGTCGCGCCGATTGGCCGGAGCTTTTCTGGGCTTCGTGCTAGCCGCCGCCGGTTACCTAGTCGCCTGGCGCGTGGTCGATCGCTCTCAGCCCGGCCGCTGGAGCGAGGAGATGGAGCTTCTGGAATGCGACCTGGGCGAGCTTCCTCCAGAAACCAAAGTCGTCAGGACCATCCCTTTAACCAACACAACGCAGCAGCCATTGACGATCCGATCGGTGCAACGCGATTGCCTGTGCGTCGCCGAGGCGTTGAACGACCGACAGATTCTTCCCGGGCAGACCATACAGATGCGCATCGAGTACCTGACACCCGCTTTACCCGGCCGGGTGGAGCATGCGATCCGCATCGAGTACCACGAGACCGACAACACCACCGTGGTGCTTCTGTCGGGAGTGGTGGGCGGTTGGGCCGACGTTCGGCCGGCCGAACTCGATTTCGGCGACGTTTGCCTGGGGGAGGCGTCGGAGCGCGAGGTCGCTATCCGGCTGCGCGAGCCCTTGCCGCTGCGCGAGGCGACCGCCGTAGTGGACCTCGAACATGCGAAGCTCGTCCATAGCGCCGTGGACCAGGCAGCCAAGGTGCTGCGTTATCGGCTGCGCTTCGAGCCGCCCCCATCTGCTATTTGCAAAGACTATCGCGGGGACCTGGTCGTCGACTGGCCGACACGCAACGGGAGACAGGTGCGGGTGCCCTGCATGGGCCGAGCCGTTCCCCGTTGGGACGCCGAGCCGCCGGCCGCTTTTTTTGGCGTGGTTCTCGCCGGGGAGAAACGCCGCCTGGATATCCGTTTGCGGGCTCGGGCCGCGGTGACGCAAGCCCCGGTATCTCAGGCCTGGCGATTGCAAAGCCGGCTCGACACGTGCTTCAAAGCGACGCTGGCAACGGGCACCGGGCCGAACGCTGTAGTTTCCGTGTCGCTTGACGCTGCCGCTGCAAACACACGCGGTTTCGTTGGAGGGGAGTTGGCCATTTTGGACGGCGGAGGCAGTCCTATACTGACAATTCCGGTAAGCGCCTATATCCAGTAACCACGTCCCAACATACGCCGCGCTCTCCGGCGCGTTTACCCATATCGCGAGGCCGTTAGACAAGGCAACAACCGGTTCTACCTTCGCGAGGTGACCTATGATCGCACAGAGCTTTCTTGGACTGCCGAAACACGCGCCGCGCTTTGCCGTGGCCGCTGCTGTGGCGCTGGCCGTCGCCAGCGTGTCGCTGTTCCACCCTGCGCCCTCCGGCGGACAGTGCTGGACCCCTGGGACGATGTGGTGCACCGTCTGCGGGACGACCACACCTTGTTCCCAGCAGTTGTGTGCGCGCGGTTGGCTCCTGTACTACTGCCCGTCCGGATCCTACGAAATCGTTCGCATTTCGAACGGTTCCGTCCAATCCTGCCAGGCAGCAACGCAAGGCTACTACAACTGCACGACAAACGGCGGGAGCACACTGTGGTGCACCGTGGGGCACAGTTGCGACACCACCACCCCGTGCCAGCGTGACCCGATTTCCGGCCTCTATTATTGCACCGCGCTGGGCACCCCTGGCACAATGTGCGGTCTCACCAGCGCTGTGTTCAGCGGTTCCGGATGCCCTTCACCCCCCAAATCGAACTAGCCCGTTCGGCGGCGCGATGTGTTCCGTCACCGACCTACGCTTACGGGGCGCACGGTTTTTCGGATGCGTTTATCGGGCACCTGCTTTCCGAAAAGGGGTTGACAGACCCCCGAGTGGCTGACTATGACTCGGAGAGGCTCGGAGAACTGCCAATGAATTTGAAGATTCTTTCGCTCCGGCATTTCCAGGTGTTTAAGGCAGCGCTAGTTCTGTCAGCGATGGCCGTAGCGGCGGAGGGGCCGCAGGCGCCCAGCGGCGCTGGTAAGGATGCCTCGGTCGCGCGGGCGTTCGAGTTCGTGGTTACCGGCATGCGGCAGGAGCACGCGAAACTGGCCTCGGGTCTGTGCCGGTTTTCGGGGCGCCTGGTTCAGGATTTTCCGGAAACGCCGGAGCGCAACCTGGATGGTCCCATTGCGGGCTTGCTGGCCTTGGACCACGGAAAGCTCCGCTTCGACATCACCCGGCCGGACTTCATCGTGGACCGCCGTTCGGTGCGCGCCGGGGCCAAAACCGGCGCTGTGGTGGGCCAGACCATTCCTGGGGTGTCCACGCGGCGCTTCGCCGATGATCTGGTGCGCACGACCTTTTGGCATTCGGACAACGATGTGGCCACGATCATGCAAACGCGCGACGTGGCCAGCCGGCGCAACGCCGAGTATGTGGATATTTGGGGCATTACCCTGTATTCCCAACTGGCTATCGAGCGCCAGTACACGTTTGAGGACCTATGCGAGCAGATCGTGGAGTTTGGCAAGCGGGAGGGCGCGGCCGTTGCCGGCCTCGATTCGCCAGTCTGGACCCTTTCCTGGCTCGCCCCGGCTGCTAGCAAAGACGAGGTGTGGCAAACCACCTGGATTCTGCGGGTCGATACCCAGCGAGGCTTTACGCCCCGCCTGTACCGCTGCCAAAGCACGCTGAGTCCGAAGGGGCGGAAGTTGCTCGCCGGTGGCACCGTTCGGAGCGCGGCGGAGGGCCAGGCGGCCGAGAAGGTTAAAGAGTTGCTCGAGGCAGGTGGCGACCGCCCTTTCCTGGAGTGGGAAAACGAGACCGATTGGGCTCAGGTGGACGGCGTTTGGGTACCCACGCGCCATGCGTCGCGGGTCTTCAGG
>JBBIQF010000195.1:0-11232 GCA_037442445.1 Planctomycetaceae bacterium | reverse complement strand
GGCGGGCGGTGGCGTTCTTGTTCAGCGATTTTCTGGCCCCCCCGCCGCGTACTTCGGGGGGCCGGGCCAGCGGCGACGGCCAGGCCACGACCGCCCCCTTCGGCTGGCCGGCCCGGCGGGCCATGGGCATCTGCAACCAGCACCATGACCTCATCGCCGTCACCGTGACCGATCCCCGCGAGCACGAATTGCCCGATGTGGGCTTGGTGTCGCTGGTCGATGGCGAGACCGGCCAGGTCGTCGAGGTCGATACCCGCCATCCGGCGGTGCGGGCGCAGTTCCGCGAGCAGGCGGCCCGGCGGGCGCGGGAGCTTTCGCGCTACCTCCGCCACCTCCGCATCGACGAACTCCGCATCCGCACCGACGAGAACTGTGCCACCAGCCTCCGCCGCTTTTTCGAGGCCAGGAGGCGTCGCCAGCGATGAGCGGCACGGCAACCAGCACGGGGCTCCACCGACGGGCGGCACAGCGGGCCGCTGCGCTGGGCCTTGGTAACAGCCTGTCCGTCGGGCTGGCCACCGTACTGGCCGCGGCGCTTGCCACGGCGGGCGAGTTGCCTGCTCCCGGCGCCGCTACGCCTTCCCCGCCGCCTTTCGTGCAGGCCGTGGCCCGCCAAGGCCCCTGCCGGCTTGTCGTGGAGCTGAGCCCTGCGGTGGGGCGGGTCTGCGACGATCTTTCGCTACGCCTGAGCCTCCACCATCCCAAGGGTGCCACGATCCAGAAGGTGGTGTTGGGTGGCGAAGCCGAGTCCTTTCTGGTCCGCGAAAGCCACGAGGAGCCCCCGCAGCCCGATGGCGGCGAGTGGGTTTCGCAACGGCGGTACGTGCTCGAAGCGCTACAAGCCGGGCAAATAGCGATCGGGCCCGTCGAGGTGACCGTGGCCACCAACCCGCCGGAAGGTCCGGCCGAACTGGTGCTCCGCACCGAGCCGCTTCCCGTGGAACTGCACACGGTGGTCGCTTTGCCCGCCCGGCTGGAGGCTTTGCGGCCACCCGCAGCACCGCCAGCGGTGCCGCAACCGCAGGCGCCGGGCCTTCCCTGGCCATGGGCAGCCGCCCTGGGTGCCGCGGTGCTGGTGCTTGGCGGCCTGGTATGGCGATGGGCCGGAAGACGTGCAACCGGCCGAAGGCCCGGCGGGCCCCAGGCCGAGGCCCGCCGCCGGCTGGCCCAACTGGTGGCCGACGGTAAGCCGCCCACCGATGCCAAAGCGTTCTACGTCGGCCTGGCCGATATCGTCCGGCAATACCTGGCGCAAGCGGCCGGGGTGCCGGCGCTTGAGCAGACCAGCGAAGAGTGCCTTCGCGCGGTACACCAGCGCCGCATTTTTTCGCCCGAGGCGGAGGAGACCTTGGCCCGCTTCTTCGCCGCCGCCGACCGGGTGAAATTCGCCCGTTGGCAGCCCCAGCCTGCGGAAATCCGCGAGAGCGTTCGGCAGGTGGAGTCGATCCTCGATGCCCCCGTCCTTTCACCCTCGGACGGCGTAGGGGAATCTTCCTCGGCCCTGCACGTGGAGGCGGCCCCATGAGCCCCCTGGCGGACTTGGGCGACTTCCATTTGCGCGACCCGTGGTGGCTGGCCATGGGGCTGGTCGTGGGGTACCTGGGAGTTCGGGCGATCCGGCGCAGGCCGGCGGCGGCCATTTTCTATTCCGAAGTGAGCCTGTTGCGCCTTTTGCCGCGGACCGCAGCCCAGCGGGCCAGCCGCCTGTTGCCCTGGCTGCGGGTTGCCGGGCTGGCCTTGCTGGTCCTGGCCCTATCGCGGCCGCGGGCGGGCCAAGAAGAGTTCCGCATCCGCCGCCAAGGTATCGCCATCCTCATGTGCCTGGACCGCTCGGGTTCCATGGAAACGCCCCTGGTGCAGGGCGATACGGAGCTCACCCGGCTGGATGCGGTGCGCCAGGCGTTTCGCCAGTTCGTGGCCGGCGGCGGACCGCTGCCAGGCCGGCCCGATGATCTCATCGGCCTGGTCACCTTCACCGGCTACGCCGAAAACCGCTGCCCGCTGACCTTAGACCATCAAGCGTTGCTGGAAATATTGGATACGGTGCAGGTGGCCCGCCGGCCGCCCGGCCCGGGCATGGCCGGACTCGAACCGCCCGGCACAGCTTCCGGCCAAAGCGACGGGTTGGCCGACGCCTCGGTCCCCAGCGACCCCTATTGGGCCGAAGAAAGGCTCACCGCCATCGGCGATGCGATTGTCGCGGCCGTCGAACGCTTGAAGGACGCCGCCGCCCGCAGCCGCGTGATCATCCTCTTCTCCGATGGCGAACAGACGGCCGGAGTGGTCACACCCGCCGAAGCCGCGGCGGCAGCCAAAAACCTCGGCATCCGCATCTATACCATCGGTATCGAGCCCAACCAGCCCACGCTCCGCGAGATCGCGGAAGCCACGGGCGGCCGAGCCTTCACCGCGGCCGACCCCCAGGCCCTCCAAGAGGTGTATCGCGAAATCGACCAGTTGGAAAAGGCCCCTACCGAGGGCCGGCTCTATACGCAGTATCGCGAGCTTTACGGCTATGCCCTCTGGCCTGCGGTGGCTTTGTTGGTGTTGGAAATCATCCTTTCGTCCACCCGGCTGCGGAGCTTGCCATGATCCATTGGGACAACCCTGCGGCCCTGTTGGCCTTGGCGGTGCTGCCGGTGGTGGCCTGGCTGCTGGTGAGCCTGGAGGGCGAGCTGGCCCGGGCCGCCGCACGCTTTGCCGATGCCGAAGCGCTAAAGCGCCTCCTGCCCGCAGGGCCGGCATGGCGGCCCTGGGTCAAGCATAGCGCGGTGCTGACCGGAGTGGCGCTCGTCGTGCTGGCCGGCGCTCGCCCCCGCTTCGGGGTGACCATCGAGCCCGTGGCCCAGCGAAGCGCCGACATCCTGCTGGTGCTCGATGCCTCCCGCTCGATGCTGGCCGAGGATGTCCCCCCCAACCGCCTGGGCCGCGCCCGCGAAATCCTCTACCGCCTCATCGATCAGGTCCCCGGCGACCGCGTGGGCCTGGTCGCGTTCGCGGGCGTCGCAGTGCTCAAAGCCCCGCTGACGGCCGACCACGGCTTTGTCCGCCAGGCGCTCGACGAAATTCATCCCCTGGCGATGCCCCGGGGCGGCACGCGCATCGGCGATGCCGTGCGCAAGGCCCTGGAACTGTTGCCCCCCGCCAACCCCGAAGGCCAGGCGATCGTGCTGGTCACCGATGGCGAGGACCATGGCTCGCGGCCCGACGAAGCCGCCCAGGAAGCCGCACGCCGCGGGGTGCGTATCTTGACGATCAGCCTGGGGGATTCCGGCCAAGGGGCACGCATCCCCGTGCCGCAACCCGATGGGGCGCCCCGCTTCCTCACCTACGAAGGGCAGGAAGTGTGGTCCCGGGCAGACGAAGCCCTGCTGCAACGCATCGCCGCCACGACCGGCGGGGCATTCATGCGGGCTGGGCATGGCGAAGTACTGTTCGGGCCTGCCTGGACGCGTCTGCTCGATGCGCTGGCCCGCCGCGACCTCCGCCAACAACGCCGCGTCGCCTATGCCGACCGCTTCCAATGGTTCGCCGGGGCCGGCCTCTTGCTGTTGATCCTCGATGGTCTGTTGCCGCGCTATCCTCGCAACCGCGGCGAGGCCAATCTGCCCGGTCCCTCCGCGGAGGCACGCGGATGATTCATGCGTTTTTTGCGATTGGGTTTGTGGCCGTTTGCGGCCTGGGAGCCGGGGCCGAGGAGCAGCCCAACTTCGCCCCCACACCCAGGCCGCCCGAAACGCTAGCCGAGGACGCCGCCCGCCCGGAGCCGAGCGTGCCCAGCCTTCCGCCGGCCATCTCCGGCCAAGAGGCGCTGTCGCAAGCGGTGGCCCTTGCCTCGTCGGGGCGCACGGCCGAGGCCCGGAATGTGCTCGCTGCGGTTGCGGCAGCCGGCGACCCCCAACTTGCTGCCCTGGCCCATTACAACCTCGGCTGCCTTGCAGCCGGAGAGGCCCGAGAGCTTTTCGGGAACACGCCCGATGAGTTGCCGCCGGCAACACGCCAGCAGGGCCTTGCGCTATTGGCCGATGCGTGCGAGCACTTCCGCCAGTGCCTGGAGCATGACCCGCAACACGCCGATGCCCGCCACAATCTGGAACTCATCCGCCTGTGGATCGGGGCCCATCGCCAGCTTTGGCGCAGCCCGCCGGGGGCCCAAGCCGGCCCCCTAGCGTCGCCCAAGCCCCCTGCGGCGCCAGGCGGCAAACCCAAGCCAAAACCTGCCGCGCCAAAAGGGGCAGAAAACGAAAAGCAACCTGGGGCCAAGGCCGCTCCCCCGGGTGCTGCGGGCAAGACGCAGCCCCCCGGCGCCGCACGCGGGTCGGCCCGCTCCGCCGATCCGCTGCGCCAATATGCCGAGGACCTGATGGCCAAGGTCCGCCAGCGGATTCACGACCGGCGCCAGCGCGAACAATCGCGGCTGCTGCCGCGATGGAGCCAAGGCGAAGAAAAAGACTGGTAATCGCCCCGGCTGCGTGCCCGGCTGAGGCTACTCGGCGCGACGGGATCGAGCCGCCGAACACCACCCACCGCTTGCCAGCCCGGGCACGAGCCCGCAGGGGTTCACCCAGGCGGCTGGCCACCTTCCTGTACGGAAGAACTCAGGCAACACAAGCCCGCGTAGGCCACCCCGAGCCCGAAAAGCACCAGCGGCACAAGAGCGGTCACCGCGCCGAAGGCGGCCCCCGCCACTGCCCCGACCGCTACCAACCCACCGCCTGACAACATCACGAATCCGAGCGTCCGCATGAGCAGCTTCCCCCCTCTAGCTGATCCGTGGTAGGGTGGATGCTTCGCACCCACGCGTGTTTATGAGCATTCTTATGATATGAACCCAAGCCCGCAGCGAATCCCGTGAGGCTTACATGCCGGGCACGAAGCCACAAGCCAAGCGCCGGCGTGGTGCCCGGACCCAGGCACACTCAAGGGCCGCCCTGCGGGATTACGCAATGCCTGTTTGCACTGGCCAATCTACGAACTATACCAAATAAGGTGGGCTAGCCCCACTTGTCAAGCAGCCGCCACCACTCTATAGGGTGTTTCCACGATGTTTTTCGCAAGAACGCAATCAGGCTGCGCATGGGCGCAGGAACGTCCGCCCAGGGGCTTCTCGCTGTCGCGGGTAGCACGCCTGCAAGGGAGCCGATATGAGCCGGAAGTGGCGTAAGCGGCTATGCGTTTGGGGCGCAGTCGCAGGCCTTGTGGCCGGGGTATGGCTGTGCCGCGCGCCCATCTTGCGTTGGGCGGCCTGGCCGTTGGTGGCCGAGGAGCCTGCGGGAGCGGTTACGGCCGTCTGCATCGATCCCGACTGCGACGGGGTATTCGACGTGGCGGCCGAGCTGGCCCGGCAAGACCCTTCACGGAGGGTCTTGTTGGTGGCTCCCTTGCCGCTCCGCGTGGCCCAGGTGGGGCTGGTGCCGGGCTGGGAGGAGATCTGCCGGCGGGAACTCTTGGCCCGGGGGGTTGCGGAGCAGGCCTTTGTCGTCGTCGGTCCCCCCTCGCTAGACGCCTGGCAGCACGCCGAGCGCCTGGCCGGCTGGTTGGCCGACAACCCCGGCCAGGAACTTTTGGTCCTTTGCGATCGCTTCGATAGCGCCCGGCGCCGCGCCATCCTGCATCGGGTCCTGGGACCGCAAGCCGGCCGCGTGCATGTGCGGGGCCTGCCCCGGTTCACCTACGACGAGACCAACTGGTGGCAAAGCCGCAAGGGCTGGAAGCGTTTTGCCGATGCCTGGCTGGTGCGCCTTCATGCGGCCTGGGTCGGCCCGCCCCCCGAACGCCCCGCGCCGGCCAGCCTTTCGGAGTTCGAACACATGGTGGCCCGTATTGTCCAGGGGGAGAACCCATGAAACTGCCGCGGCGGCTCGTCCGATGGGGCCTGCCGGTGGCCATCCTGGCCCTTGTGTATTTCACCCGGGGCTGGACGCTGCCTTTGGCCGGCGCATGGCTCGACGTGGGCGAAAAGCCCCAGCCGGCCGAGTACGTGGTGGTCTTGGGCGGCGACGTGAACAGTCGCCCCTTCGTGGCCGCCGCGCTCGTCCGCGCAGGCCTGGCCCGGGTGGCCTTGGTGTCGCACGTGGCCATGCTGCCCGACGCTCCCCCGCGGCTATTGCCGCCCGAGGACGAATTGGCCCGCCAAATACTGGTCCTCAAAGGCGTACCCCCCGACCGCATCCACCGCCTCGGGCGCGACAACCGCACCACCTATGACGAAGCCCGGGCCCTGGCCCAGTTCCTTCGCTCGGCCCAGCCCGGCCGGGTGCTGGTCCCCACCAGTGCCTTCCACACCCGGCGGACGCGCTGGGTCCTGCGCCGCATCCTGGGCGACAAGGCCGATGCGGTATCGATGGTCTCTATTCCCTCGGAGACCTTCCGCATGGAGTCGTGGTGGCGCAGCGAAGAAGGTTTCCGCACGATCATCGGCGAAAACCTCAAGCTGGCGTTCTACCTCGTGCGATACGGCGGACCGGCGGTGCCGACAGCCCTGGGCGCAGCGGTGGCGGTGGGCCTTATGGTGTGGATGCTGCGGCGCAGGCGGCGAAAGCTGGCCGGTGGCCCGGCGGCCCAATGCCCCACCGCGCCCCCCGATGCTCCCGCACCGCCAGCCCAAGAAGGCGTTTATTTGGGTTTGCCGCCTTTGGGACCGGCGGGTTCCTCGGGCGACTCGTCATCCGGTCCGGCATCTTCGTCGCCGGGGAATCCCTGGTAGTAGTACGACGAAGTGCCCCACAGGCGCTGCCACCACGGCCGCCGGCCACGCGAGACCTGACGCACGCGATCCAGCAACCGCCCGGACCGCGCCTCGTCGTCCTCGCTGGGCGGCGGGGCAGGCCGCGATACCCGGCGCCTCCCCCGCACCGGCCGTTGCGGCGGCTGCGGGGAAGCCGGCGCAGCGCCCGCCGGCTGTTGGCCGACCGCACCCTCAGCGGCACCGCCTGCCGAAGGGGGCTTGGGTTCCGGCCCCGCGGGGCCGCTTGCGGCCGAAGGTGCGGCCTGGCCCGCCCCGGCACGCTGGCCCTCGGCCGCTAGCTCGGCACGCCGCTTTTCCAGCTCCTGTTGCGCGCGGGCAAGGGCCGCAGCACGCTGCTGAAGCTCCTCCCGCTGCCGATGCAACTCCTGGCGCTCTGCCTCTAAGGTCTGCTGTTGCCCCATAAGCCCCTCCCGAGATTGCTCGAACATCTCTCGTTGCCCTGCAAGTTCACTCTTCTCCTGTTCCAGAACCGAACGCTGGCGGGCAAGCTCCGCAAGGCCCGCCTCGATGGCCTCCTCGCGCTTCGCCATCTCCCCCCCTTGGCGCTCAAGCGCCTCCTGCCAAGCGGCAAGCTCCGCCGCGCGGTCCTCCAGGCTTTTTCCTTGCCTCTGAAACTCCTCCTGGCGGCCTGCCAGGTTTTCTTGCATCGCCCGGAGTTCCTCCTCGCGGGCTGCCAGGCTTTCTTGGAGTGCCCGGAGTTCCTCTTGTTGGCACGCCAGGTTTTCTTGGCTTGCCAGCAGCTCCTGTTCTCGGCACGCCAGGCGATTTTGAAGTGCCCGCAACTTCTCCGCCCGGGCTGCCAGGCTTTCTTGTAGCGCCTGGAGTTCCTCTTGTTGGCACGCCAGGTTTTCTTGCAGTGCCCGGACCTCCGCCGCCTGGTCCTCCAGCGTTTTTTCTTGTCTCTGAAGTTTCTCCTTTCGCGCCGCCAGGCTTTCTTGCTGTTTTTGAAGCTCCGCTTCGCGCTGGGCTAATTGGTGGTGTTGCCGCTGGAGGTCCTCCTTGCGGGCCGATAGCTCCGCGTCCAACGCCTCCAGCCCTTTGCGCCGTGCGGCCAGTTCGGCCTCCGCATCCTCCAGGGCTTTGTGGCGGGAGGCCCACTCGGCTTCCCGGTGAGCAAGCGCCTGTTGGCACGATGCAAGCTCCGCCGCCTGCGCCTGCAACTGCTGTTGGGACTCGGCCAGGGCTGCCTGGCGGGCGTCCAACGCGGCCGCCCGCTGGGCAATGGCCGCCTCCTGCTCGGCGAGGGCCTGCTGCCGCTTGAGCAGTTCGGCCTGTTGGCGATCGAGGGCTTCGCCCAGGCTGTGCAATTCAAGCTCCCGTGCGGCCAGCGCGTGCTCCCTCTCGATGAGCGCCTTTTCCCGTTGCGATAGCGCCTGCTGCAAAGCGGCAAGCTCCGTGGCATGTTGCTCCTGGGCTTGCTCGCTAAGCGATCGTTTTTCGTCCTCCGCGAGCCGGGTCTGCTGCCACTGGGCCAGCCGGGCCTCTTGGGCCTCCAGGGCCTGCTGTTGGGCACGCAGTTCCGCTTCGCGGCGATCCATCGCCTCCTGGCGAAGCGATAGCTGGCGATCCCCTTCGTCCAGTTCCTCTTGGCGTGCGTCCAGCGACTTTTTGCGCTGTTCCAGGCATTCTTGCCGCTGGGCGAGCGATCTTTGCCATGCCTCCAGCGACTCTTCCCGCTCGCTGAGTGACGTTTGCCGCTGGTCAAGCGACTTTTCCCGCTCGGCCAAGCCTTTTTCGCGGTCAGCCAGCGATTTTTCCCGTTCGGCCAGCAAGTCCTGCTCGTGCCGGAGGGCCGCTTGTGCGTCCGCCAGGGCGTGCCGATCGTGTTCGAGTTGCTGGCGATCGGCTTCCAACGAGGCCAATTGCTGGTTAACGAGCTCCCGTTGCTGCTGGAGTTCCTCGAGCTGGCGCTGGAGTTGCTGCTGTGTGGCGGCCAGGTGCGTTTCGGCCTCCGCCGTTGCCTCGGGCTGGGGCTCCGGTGGGTGTAGGTCGAGGGGTTGCGGCGGAGCGCCAACCGGTTCGCCGCGCGCCGCCTGAGCCGCGGGCCCCAACTCGCCGGACATGCCTCCCGGGACAAGCGTGGGGACAAACGCTGGGGCGCCGGAAATGGCATTCGGCACGGCCAGCTCCAGCGCCGAATTGCCCATCGAGGGGAGCCCGCCTGCCAGCCCGCCGAGCCGATCACTGCCCCCATCGGCCCCAGGTAGAACGTGGCTCAGCGTGATTGCGCCCAGTTCCACCGCCGCACCCAGCGGCAGCAGCACCGCCGTGTACCGCTGGCCATCGAGCCACAGCCCCTTTCGGCTCAACAGGTCGATGGCCCACACCTGGCCGGCCTCGCAATAGAATATCAGGTGAGGGTCCGAAACGTCGGGGTTTTCGATGCGCAAGGCCGCGGGCCGGCGGCGGCCCACCAGCGTCAACCGCCGCGTCAAGCGCCGGCGGGCCACGGGCTGGCCCCCGATGGCGATGAGTATCCGCGGCTGGGGCTCTGCCACGGTATCTTTGGCACACAGGTCCGGCAGAAACGCGCCGGTGGAATGCCCGTCCTCGGCCCTCCGGGCCGAGACGCGATACGGCCCCACGTGAATCCGCGCCCGGGGACTCAGCCAACCCCGGGGCGGCTCCTCGACCGTGGGCGGACTGGCCAGGTTGATCCAGAAAACCCCTTGATCGGTGGCGTGCAAATACAGGCTTCGCCGCGGCAACTCGCCCTGCCGCAGCACCACCTCGCACCGTTGGTCAGAGCCCACGCGGGCCCATGGCTTGTCCGTGGTTACGGATGTAGTCCCCTCGGGCCCTTCGACGACAACCGTCAAGCGCTGCGCAGACCAGAACTCTTGAGCGACTCGAATACCCACAGGTGTCCTCGTGCTTCTGTTCCGGCCGCCCTGCCCACACCCCTAGGGTGCTCGCCCCGATGAACGCAACAATCTCCCTCCATTCTAATCACCAATGCGGGCGGTTTCCACAAATCGCCCCCACTTCCGGGTGGCACCTGCAACGCCGCACTTTCCCGGGGACACCGGTGGCCAACTCGGCAGTGCGTTTGACGGGGTTGCCGGTGGCCGCGTGCGGTGCGGGCAGCCTTCTGGTGGCGCAATGCCGAGCGTCCCGCTTTTCCTCCTTGCCGCCGCGACTTGGGTCCCGTAGGATGGGCATGTGCTTTGGGCTCGGGAGCAGATTATGGCTCGCTATCATGCCGTTTTGATCGACCGGCCTTCGAATTGGTCGCCTGCCGGCCCGGACGATGTGCCACCGGAACCTGGCCCACTGGGAGAAGTCCTGGCCGAGGCCGATGACCTTTTCACCGCGCTCCGCGCAGCGGTAGCGTACAACCAGGCACCGCCGGCTCAGCCGCCGCGGTGGGCGGTGGTGGTCGAGCCGGGGTCGCTGGGCTGCACGTGGCGCTCGGCCAGGCTGTGCACTCCCATCCGCTATCAAGTGGTGGGCATCTGGTGGCCGGTGGGTTGGGAACCGCAATCCCCGCTGGATGTGCCCAACTGCGTGTGGCGGGCCCAGGGCACGCCGGCAGGCGAGAACCTCGATTATCCCCGCGCCGCGGCCGTGGCACGGGCCCTAAACCAGCAAAGCCTCGACCATGGCACCGCCGCCTGGTACGTCGTGCTGGCGGTCGAAAGCGAGCCTTTGTCGCAGACCGTCTCCTACGACGCCGCGGGCGTCGAAACCATGGTCCAAGTCCGCCGGCTGCACGTGGTCCGGCCTGAAGCGGGGGCCTCTTCCGGCGACTGCTCGTACTGTCCGGCACAGAGCTTCGAGTGTGCCAAAGCCGAGTGGACCAGCCTGGAACAAACCGACCGCCTGGTCCGCCACCGCAACCTCGTGCCCCAGGACTGAGCGCCTCGCCCTGCCGGCTTGGGTGGCAGGCACCGGGGCCAGGCGGGTTTCAGATGTGGTACATCTGCGTGGCGGCCGCCTGCTTGCGGCGCTTGCGGTCCACCAAATCCCGCAGCGTCGTTCGCGAGAGCACCTGGTCGATGGCGTGTTTGAGTTCGGCCCAGGTGTCGATCATGAAGCAGGTGTCGTACATGGGGCACGATTCGGGGCAATCGACGCATTCCACCGGGGCCGTCGAGCCCGCCAAGGCTTCATACACGTCCTTGAGGGTGATGCGGTCGGCCGGCCGGGCCAGCATGTAGCCGCCGTGCATGCCGCGCACGGCCAAAACCAGTCCCGCTGCCCGCATCGCCCGGAAGATGTGCTCCAGATACTTGGCCGACACCTTCTGGCATTCGGAGAGTTCGCGGAGCGACACTGCGCGGTGTTCGGCCACCGTGGCCAGTTCCACCATGCAGCGGGCCCCATAGCGGAAGGTGGTGGGCAGCTTCAAGGTTGCTCTCCCGGTAGGCACATCGGCCTTGCGCCCGCGGCGCCGCAGAACCCGCCCCCGCCGCCCCGACCAAGCCGGCCAAAATCCTACTACTTATATTGCCCTTGGCCACCCGGTGGACAAGCTAACGCAT
>JBBIQF010000194.1:0-11291 GCA_037442445.1 Planctomycetaceae bacterium | reverse complement strand
CCACGAAAGGTTTTCCCATTGCCGTAAGCCCGGCGACCACCGCAGCGGCCAGGAGGAACCCGGCCGCCGGGCCGGCAAAGGTGATGCCCACCCGCCCTGCCAGCGACGCCGGCCGGCCCTGCGTGGCATCGTACGAAGCCATGCCTCCCAGCCCGTGCAGCGTGATCCAGGGCCGGTACCCGTGGCTCCGCATGGCCAACGCGTGCCCCAATTCGTGGACCAGAATGCCCACGAAGAACGCGGCCACCCACGCCACCAGCATGTATAACTCGAAGTCCCCCAACCCAGACCCCTCGCCGGCTTGGATCGGCATGCCCGTCAACAGCGCCGCCAGCCAGAATAGCGGATGCACCCGCACCGGAATGCCGAAGAGGCCGAACCGCAGGTCGTACGCTGTCGGGGGAGGGTCGGAAAGCAGAAACACGCGACGGACTCCTTAGGCGATGGGCTGCCCCTTGCGCCCTTTGGCACCATTGTAGCACCCCGGCAGCCCCGAGTGGCTTGGGCTTTACGGGGGCTTGCCCGCCGGTGGGGACTCCATTGCGCCGGGCGGGGCCGGTCCGGCGACCGCCCCCACTTCGGCGGCGCATCCGGCTAAGGCCGGTTACGCCAAAAAAGATGCGGCGCTACGCTTGGAGCGGTTCGGGGGGCGGGCGTAACCGGGCCGCCATTCCGGCCGCGGTGCTGCTGTGCCGGTTCTCCAGGGCCGAGAGGATATACCGCGCGGCCCGCTCGGACGCCCCGCCGTGGCCCACCTCGGCCGCAAGGCGCCGCAGCCGCTCCACCAGGGCCTGGCGCTTGGGCGGGTCGCAAAGCCAGCCGATGACGTGCTGCGCGATTTGCGGCCCTCCACCAGGACCTGGCGCTTGGGCGGGTCGCAAAGCCAGCCGATGACGTGCTGCGCGATTTGCGGCGATCGGTCCTGCCACGTCAAGTATTCGGGGTATAGCACCCGGTGGGCATCGGGCTGCGCGGGGTGGTAGGGCGTCCGATCCCGGGGAAACAGCTCCTCCGCCACCAGCAAATTGACCAGCGTAATGTACTTCACCTTGCGGAAGAACCGCTGCACCAAATATGCCGCCGGGTGGATCCAATAGAGGATGACGGCCGGCTTGGCGTGATAGAGCAGTTCCAGCGACACCGAACCCGAAACCGCCATGCAACAGTCGGCCAGGCGGATCAGCTCCGGCGTGCGCCCGCAATGCACCTCCAGGGGCAAACCGGTTGTGGCGGCCGCCTTGCTGGCGATCTCGGCGTGGTGGGGCTTGAACGCGGCCACGGCGAACCGCACGCCGGGCACGGCCTGGCGGACCCGCTGGGCCGCCCGCAAGAACCATCGCAGGTTATGCGTTACCTCCTGCGTGCGCGAGCCGGGCAGGATGGTGACCAGCGGGCCGGGCTGGCCCGCATACCGGGCCATGAACGCTTCGTCCACGCGCTGCCGCCGCACCTCGTCGAAGAACGGATGCCCGACGAACGTGGCGTTGCAGCCATGGGACCGGAACCACGGCTCTTCGAACGGCAGGCTGCACAGTACGTGATCCACCAGCGCCCGCATCTTCTTGACCCGCCACTGGGCCCAGGCCCAAATCTGGGGCGGGGTGTAATAGAAAACCGGGATGCCGTGGGCCTTGGCCCGCCGGGCAATCCACCAGTTGAACCCGGGATAGTCGATCAGCACCACGGCGTCAGGCCGGTGCTGGCGGAAATACCGGTCGGCCTGGCCCACCAGTGCCCAAAACTTGTGCAGATTGACCAACACGCGGGCAAACCACATGACGGCCAGGGCCGTCAGGTCGGCCAGCAGGGTGCATCCCGCCTCGGCCAAGGCGGGCCCACCAAACCCCACGGCCTCCACATCGCCTTGGGTTTGGAGCGCCCGGAGGAGATTCGCCGCGTGCAGGTCGCCGCTGGGCTCGCCAGCCGAAAAGAAAATCCTCAGCTTGCCTCCATCCACTGGCCACTCCTTTGCGCCAAAGGGCTTCCGGCTCCGTTGCCGCCGCCATGCACCCCGCCCGACCCCTTCCACGAGCAAAGGCGGGATGAGCGCCGTGGGGCTTCGCGCCTGGCCCCAGACAATGCCTGGCCTTTCGAGACCGGCATCTCCCTTTTCTTACCGAGTATCCCTCAGGTACGCAGCAACTCCAGTTCCCGCAGCCGGGCGGTGATCCGCAAGTCGTCCGGAATCAGGCCCCGTTTGCGGCTGCCCGAAAAGTCGGACTCCAGCGCCTCGAGGTCCTTTTTGATGGCCAGCAGGTTCGCCACACTCAGCCGGTCGATGAACAGGATCCCGTCCAAGTGGTCGCATTCGTGCTGGACCACCCGGGCGGGCAGGCCGTCCAGTTCCCACGTCTGTTCCTGCCCCTGCAAGTTGTAGGCGCTGAGGACGATTTTTTCCGGGCGGACCACAGGGGCGTAAATATCGGGCAGGCTCAGGCATCCTTCGCGGTCCTCGGCCGAACCCTTCTGCCGCACCAGCACCGGATTGATGAACACCCGCTCCTCCTCCTTGGCCGCGGGGTCGCCCGTCACGTTGACCACGATCAAGCGGTAGGGGAGGTCCACCTGGTTGGCGGCCAGGCCGATCCCCTTGTGCTCGTACATGAGGTCGAACATCTGGGCCACCATCGTGCGGAGTTCGGCATCGATTCGGCGCAAGGGTTTGGACTTGTAGCGGAGCCTGGGATGCGGGTACTTGACGATCTGCACGGAGGGAGCCCTTCACAACCGGATAACCTAGGCAATTATAACGGACGCCGGCCAGCCGGGACCACGCCGATTTGCGCATCCAAAAGCCGCGGGGCGCCCCAAGCCCGGCGGGTGGCAAACGGGGCCCTGGAGGTCTATAATCGCGGGGACCACTGAGGCGGCCCTGTGCGGCCTGGCGATGACAGGCATGGTTCGCAGTGAGGAGGAACGCGATGCCCCTGGGATTCGGCATTATCGGTTGCGGCATGATTTCCAACTTCCACGCCCGGGCGATCGCCGACACGCCGGGGGCCCGGCTGGTGGCGTGTTACGACCAGGTGCCCGCCGCCGCCGAGCGCCTGGCCCAAAGCACCGGCTGCAAGGCCTACGACCGCCTGGAGGCCCTGCTGGCCGACCCCCAGGTCGATGTGGTGACGGTGGCCACCCCTAGCGGCGCCCACATGGAGCCCGCCGTGGCCGCCGCCAAGGCCGGAAAACACGTGATCGTCGAAAAGCCCCTGGAGATCACGCTGGCCCGCTGCGACCGGATCATCCAGGCGTGCCAGGAGGCCGGGGTGGTCCTCTCCACCATCTTCCCTTCCCGCTTCCACCATACCAGTGTGACGCTCAAGAAGGCCGTCGAGCAGAAGCGCTTTGGCCGGCTGACCATGGGCGATGCCTATGTGAAGTGGTATCGGACCCAGCAGTACTACGATAGCGGCGCCTGGCGGGGGACGTGGGAACTCGACGGGGGCGGGGCGCTGATGAACCAGGCCATCCACAGCGTGGACCTGTTGCTGTGGCTGATGGGGCCGGTGGAAGAGGTGCGGGCGGTTACCGGCCTGGTGGCTCACGAGCGGATCGCGGTCGAGGATGTGGCGGTGGCGGCCCTGCGTTTCGCCAATGGGGCCCTGGGGGTCATCGAGGCCAGCACCGCGGTTTATCCGGGCTATTTGAAGCGGATCGAGATCCACGGGACCGAGGGGTCGGCCGTGATGGAGGAGGAGGACTTCGTCAAGTGGGACTTCGCCCGCAAGAAGCCGCAGGACGAGGCCATTCTGGCGAGCATGGCCCAGCGGCAAAGCGGGGGTGGCGGGGCGGCCGACCCGGCGGCCATCGGGCATCACGGCCACGCCCGGCAGTTCCGCGACGTGGTGCAGGCCATTCGCAAAGGCCGGCCGCCGTTGATCGACGGCCACGAGGGCCGCCGCTCGGTCGAAGTCATCCTGGCGATCTACAGGTCGGCCGAGACCAAAGCGGCCGTCTCCTTGCCCCTGGGCCGCGATCCGGTGCTTCGCGCCCGCAAGGTAGGCGTGGCCGGCCTGGCCAAACGGTAGGCCGACCCCACAAGCCCCGCCGCCCTGGGGAGGGGCACGCCGGTCTGGCCGGCCGAAAAGCCCGGTCACTCGGAGGCCAGCGGGTCGAACTTCGCGCCCCACAGGGCGTACCACTCGGCCAAACCGGCTAGGTCGGTCTTCGCCCGTGCCGCGGCATTGCGGAACTTCACCGGCCGCGGGGCCACCAGGGCGGCCATCTGCTTCACGTCGGCCACCTCCAACAGGCCAAAGCAGAACAGCTCGGGTTTCTCGTTGACCCCCACGTTATCCTCGATGAGCTGTTTGAGGCTGGCCAGCGGCTGGTCCACCTCAACCGCCCCGATGGCCTCGGTCTCCAGGGCGGCGGCCACCAGTGCCGCGGTGCCGGTCCGCGGCCCCAGGGCCACGAGCGTCACCTTGCTACCCGGCTGCTGGCCGGCCGCCCAGCGGGCCACGGCTGCCAACTGGCTCGCTTGAAGGCCCAGCGGGCGATCGCCTACCGTCGCTACCAAGAGGGCGAACAGCCAGTCGTGGCTGGTGATCTTCGATTCGCCGAAATAGAAGGGATCGACGGCCAGGACCCTGCGCCCCGCGGCCAGCAGCTTATCGATCGCCTCGGCCGCGCTCTGCCTGCCGCCATCGGCCACCACGATCACCGCCGGCTGGGCGGGGCCCGGTTTTCCGCCGCCGCGAGCCAGTTCTACCACCGGCACGGTCCAGGCGGTGCCCATCTGGAGTTTCCAGAACACGGCAGTGGTGCCGGCCTGTTCTTCCTGGCCCACGCGCAGGGCTGTGACCGGGAAGTCTTTGGCCCGCACCACCTCGCGGAGCTTGGCCCGGCGGGCCTTCTGCCACTCTTGGGCCGCCGCCTTGTCGTGGGGCAATGCCCCGTCGCGGGGTAGCGGCTTCATCAACTCCAGGGCCAGCGTGTGGAAGTCGTGGTTCTTCTCGGGCAGCGGCACTTTGAGTTCGTCGAAGGTCTTCAGCTCCTTTTCGCAGGGGATTTCCCGGGAATTGAACGACGGCGAGCGGTCGTAGAAAAAGTCCTGGAAGGCCCGGTATAGCGCCTCGCGGTTGTCCAGGCCGAAGTTGTGGTCCCCCGGGTCGGCATTCACGTGGGCCCGGAGGTTGTCGGGCTTGCCGTAGAGCTTGTAGATCGGCTTGACGGCCGCCAGCAGGGGCGGCAGGGCATGGGGGGCTGCAAAGCAGCAATTGTCCGTAAGATTCTTGGTCAACAGCGTGGGGCGCGGGGCCCGCATGGCCGTCAGGTGGATGTAGTCGGCAATCATCCCCAGATCGTTGGGCGTCTGCTCGGGATCGCCCAGGTCGGAGAAGTTCATGGCCCGGGTGCGGAAACTCGAATAGCCGGCCACCGGGTTGGCCAGCGTTACCCGCCAATCCAGCCCGGCGATAAAAATGGTCTGCCAGCCGCCGCCGGACAGGCCGGCCGCGGCCACCCGCTTGGGGTCGGCATGCTCCAGGGCCAGCAACAGATCGATGGCCTTGCTCATGGCCAGATAGTGCACCGCCACGCCGCTGGTGCCGCAGAGGTCCAATTGGTTCATGCGCACGTGGTGGTAGCCGGGGGTACCGAGTTGGCCCATGCCGACCCACTCGGGGTTCAGGGCGATCATGCCGCGTTTGGCCTGGTTGATGCAGCGGATTTGTTTGGGTTCGTAGGCCTTTCCCGGGCCGCCGACATGGCCGTTGACGTTCAGGACCACCGGCACCTTGCCCGAGAGCTTTTCGGGTTCGTACAAGATGGCCGGAATCCACAGGCCGGGCAGGGCCTCGTAGCGGAGCTTTTTGAGCCGGTAGCCCGGCCCGCCGGGGATGGTATCGAGCCATTGGACCTGAACCGGGGCCTGTCGCCACTTCTCCGCCTCGCCGCAAAAGACCACGCGGCGCAGGACCTCGTCCCGCAGCCGGGCCGCTTCCTTGTCCCAATCGGCGGCCGTCTTCACCTCGGGCATGCGGACCACGGCGGCATCGCAGTAGCGTTGGACTTCGGCCAGGGGGAGGGCGGGGCCCACGATGGGCCGCTGCAAGAGCGCCCGGACAGGCTCCCACACCGGGGGCTTGGGTTTGGGCTTTTCGGGCTCCGGTTTGGCCGGCTTTTTCGGCTCGGGTTTGGCCGGTTTTTCGGGCGTGGGTTTGGCCGGCTCGGCCGCCGGCTTGGCCTTGGCCGGCGTGGGTTGCCCAGGCTTGCCCTCGGCCGGTTTAGGCTCGCCGGGCTTGGCCGGCGGGGCCTCGGCCTTGGCCGCTCCGCTGGCCGTGGCAGCACCGAGGGCATTGGGATGTTCGTTCAAGGCGCCCGCCAGGCGCGGGGCTCCGCCAAGCAGGATCGCGCCTGCTAAAGTCAACGCCAAAGGGGTGCAGCGCATGGTAAGCTCCTCGTCCGATCGACCGTTCAGACCGCCTAGTACGCTAATTGGAGACGCTTGGGTGTGCAAGCGCCGGCCGCCTGCCCCGGCGGCCTTGCGGGCGGCGCTCCCCGCCGCGGGCTGCCGCTTTCGGCGGGCAAGATCGATTCCCCCGGGGTGGCGGGCACCCGCCGCTGGCGTATAATCCCCATGCAGCACGGGGCCCGCCGGATTGCTTGCGGCCAGAAAGCGAATAGGGCTCGCGCGGCACCTCGTGGGCGGCCCGCGGGCGAGTGCGCCAGGCCTTTGCGCCCCAAAGGGGTTTTGCAGGACACGCGGAGAGTACCGACATGAACTCGCGCGAACGGGTCATCGCGGCCTTGGAGCGGCGCGTGCCGGACCGCGTGCCGTATTTCGAGTGCGTCATCGACCCGCGGGTCATCGAGGCACTCCTGCCCGGCGCCGACTATTTCACCTTCAACGACTGGATCGAAATGGACAGCGTGGGGCAGAACCGAAGCTCATGGAGCCGCGAGAACGTCGAGTTCGTCGACGAAGCCCGGGGCCTGTTCCGCGACAAGTGGGGGGTGATCCGAGCGTTCGGCCCCGAGAGCACGCCGGCCCCGGTCGAAGGCCCCATCAAGACCCCCGAGGACCTCAAGACCTATCGTCCCCCCGACCCCGAGGCCCCCGACGTGTTGGGCAACATCCCCGAGATCGTGGCCCGCTACAAGGGGAAAAAGGCCATCACCGCCATCTGCCGCGATGCCTTCTTCAACCCGGCTTTTCTGCGGGGCACCACGCAGTTCTTGATGGATATGGTGGACAATCCCCGATTGGTCCACGAGCTGATCGAGCTGACGCTCAACCACGACCTGCGGGCCATGGAGCGGGTGGTCCAGGCCGGCGTGGACGTGGTCGTCTTCGGCGACGATTACGCCGACAAGAACTCGACGCTGATGTCCCCCCGGCATTTCAAACAGTTCATCCTCCCCGGGCTCAAACGCTGCGTCGATGCCGCCCACGCCGCCGGCGCCTATGTGGTCAAACACACCGATGGCAACATCATGCCCATCATCGACATGATCATCGACACCGGCATCGACGGCCTCAACCCGCTGGAACCCCAGGCCGGCATGGATATCGGCCTGCTCAAAGAGCGCTACGGCAAGCGGGTGGCCCTGATCGGAAACATCGACTGCGGATACCTGCTCAGCCAGGCCCCGGCCGACGAAGTCCGCCGGGTTACCCGCGATACCATCGCCAAGGCCAAGCCGGGCGGCGGATATTGCCTGTCCAGTTCCAATAGCATCCACTCCTCGGTCAAGCCCGAGAACTTCCTGGCCATGATCGAGACGTGGCGGCAGTACCGCGACTACCCGGCCGCATGACCTGCCGGGCTGGCACCGCACCGGAACGCTGCGATAATTAGGCTGTAGGCTTTAGATCGAGTTCGAGAGTCGGCGGTAGGGGGCGTGCTCTGCACGCAAACGGCAAGGCGGTGTGGCCGGCACGCACGCCCACAACTTACGGAAAAACGGGAGTATCGATGATGACCTTGCGAGCTGCGATCGCGCTTGTGGCAGGCGCCATGGCCCTGGCCTGGGCCGGGCATCTAGCAGCACTGGCCGCCCCAGCCCCACCGCAATCCAGCAGCGGCAAGAGCCAGGCAAAACCGGCCCCCGAGGCCAAGATGCAGTTCCTGCGCCTCGTCCGCGACGCCAAGCGCAACCCCCTAGCGATGGAGGCGGCCATCGTCACCTATGCCCCCCGCGATTGCAGCCAAAACCACCCCACGGTGGACCTGGTCTCGGCGGTCCACATCGGCGAGAAATCCTACTACAACGAACTCAACCGCCGGTTCGCCCAGTACGACGTGGTGCTTTACGAGTTGGTGGCCCCCGAAGGGACGCGGATCGCCTTAGGAGGCAAGGACGTGGGCAAGCACCCCGTCTCGATGCTCCAGTCCTTCATGACCGACGTGTTGGAATTGGAGTTCCAGCTCCGCGCCATCGACTACACCAAACCCAACCTGGTGCATGCCGACCTTTCGCCCGAGCAGTTTGCCGAAGCGATGCGCAAGCGGGGCGAGAGCTTCTGGACCCTGTTCTTGCGCATGTGGGGCTATGCCATGAGCCGGCAGGCCGACGCCGCCGAAAGCGACGCCGCCCTGCTTTTGGCGCTTTTCAGCAAGAACCGCGCCTTGGCGCTCAAGCGGGCCTTTGCCGAGCAGTTCGAGCAGTTCGGCGGTTCGCTGACGGCGGTGGAAGGCCCGGACGGCTCGGCCCTGATCGCCGACCGCAACAAGAAAGCCCTCGAAGTGCTGCGAAAACAGATCGATGCGGGCAAGAAGAAAATCGCCATCTTCTATGGCGCCGGGCACATGGAGGATTTCGATAAGCATCTGCGCGAAGATTTTGGCCTGGCGCCGGTCGAGACCCGCTGGCTGGTGGCCTGGGACCTCAAGTCGCCGGCACGCCCAAAGCGATAAGCCCGTACCCCGAAATGGCTGTCCCGGGTGGGGCCAACAACCCGGGGCCCATGAGCCGGGCCCGCAAGGGCCCGGTGCTGCCCGCGGCTCCCCATAACCGTTCACCGAGGCGTTCTTCGCCCGAATGCGTCCCGGTTTTGGCCCGGCATCGCGGCGGTTTCCCCCCGCCCCCTCTACGGCCCTTTGGTGCCCGTGGCAACGCTTCACGGGGCGCTGAACTGGCAGGTGCGATGGCCCCCATCGCAGAACGGCTTGTTTTGCGAATGGCCGCACCGGCAAAGGGCGACCGGTTTGTCGGGAGACACCGGAAGCGGATTCCCCTGGGCGTCGAGCACACGGACCGGTCCTTCGATGACATAAGGCCCGTTGGGCCGGACGCGAACCACCACTTCAGCCATCAGCCATGCTCCTAAAAGGGTCTTGGGCGATAAATGCACGAGCTCTCGGCAGCGTATCCGCCGGCATCCCGGCGGCCGCGTGCGCCAGGCCTTGCAGCCCGGGGCCGATAGCAGGCCACCGCTCCGCGCGATCTGTGCCCGGCACGCCGGTTGGCAAGCGCCGGCCTTGGAAAGTTTAGCCGGCCGGTCAAGAGACCCTGCCCCGATCTCCGTCTCCAAGCCAGCCGACAGCACCGGCCGAGAAAACTGCCATCCTGGGTACGCCCGGCCGCCGTATGGTAACATTGGAGGATGGGTGGGGTTCGATCGGGCAGGGGCGCTACGCCCAGCCGGCACGCTGGCAGTGTGCGTGCGGGCCGAGGATGGCCGCCGGCCGGCACATGCCGATGGCGTGCTCCCCGGAAGCATCGCCTGCAAGGGCGTGCCTCCGGAGCATCGCCACCAGCACGCGTTGCAAGGCCGCACCAAAAGAATTGCGGGTTGCGGTGGGCCCCTGACCCACGCGGCCCATAACCCCCAAATACTGTGGGGCCATGGGAAAACCGTCGCCGCCTGCAAAAAGCCTGCTGGTCGTCGCGGCATTCAGCCGGTACGGGTCGGCCCTGGACTGGGCCCAACACTGCATGTCGGCCGCCTGGGGGCCCATCGCCCGGGCGAGTCCCCGTTTTCCCTTCACCCACACCCGGTACTACGAGGCCGAGATGGGCTGCGGATTGGTAAAACAGTTCTTCGCCTTTGCCGAACCGATCGACCCGGCCAGCCTTGCCCAGCGCAAGCTTGCCGCCAATGCGTGGGAGGAGCAGTACGCTGCATTGGGGGCACACCGTGAACCTCGGCCGCTGAATCTCGATCCCGGGTACCTCACCCTCAGCAAGCTGGTGTTGGCTTCGACCAAGGACTTCGCCCATCGGGTGTACATCGGGCAGGGGATTTACGCCGAGATCACGCTGTTTTATCGCCATGGCCGGTGGGAGCCCCACGAGTGGACGTTCCCCGACTACCGCCAGCCAGAATACCACCAGTTCTTTTCGGAATGCCGGCAGTACTTGCACACGCTTGGGGCGCGGGAGAATCGCCTGTGATCTGGCTGGTTCTGGGCTCGGTGTTGCCCGCCGCCGTGGTGGCCTGGGCCTGCGGGTTTGCGGTTCGGCGCGTGGGGCCACGGTGGGGTTGGGTGGACCGGCCGGGGCCCCGCAAGGTCCATGACCAGCCGGTACCCACCAGCGGCGGTGTGGCGATCTGGCTGGGGGTGGTCGTGCCTCTGGCAGCCGGCCACGTCTTGCTGTGGGGGCTTACGCAATTCGCTCCCCAGGCGGCCGAGCGCTGGGTGCCGGCCTGGGTAATGCCGCATCTGCCGGGCCTGTTGCAGCAGGCGGGCCGGATGTGGGGCATTCTGGCCGGCGGCACCGTGTTGGTGCTCCTGGGGCTGATCGACGACCGCCGCGGGCTGGATTGGCGCCTGCGGCTGGCGGTGCAAACGCTGGTGGCGGTCGCCATGGTGGCGTGGGGCTATCGGCTGACGGCGTTCGTCCACTGGCCGATACTGACGGCCGTATTGAGCGTGCTGTGGATCGTGGGCCTGACGAACTCGTTCAACATGTTGGACAACATGGACGGGTTATCGGCGGGCGTGGCGGCCATTTGCGCCGGCTTGCTGGCCGCGGTGGTGCTGGTGGCGCCGAGTCCGGCGACCCACCAGCCGCAACTTTTCATCGGCGGGTTCCTGCTGGTGCTTTTGGGTGCGCTCTGCGGATTCTTGTGGCACAATCGGCCGCCTGCCCGGCTGTTCATGGGCGATGCCGGAGCCTACGGGATAGGCTATCTCTTGGCCGTTGTGACCCTGGCGGCGACCTTTGCCGGCTATGAGGCGCCCCATCGCATCCTGGCCCCGCTGTGCGTGCTGGCCGTGCCCATCTACGACACGGCCACCGTGGTCTTCATTCGCCTGCGCCAGGGGCGGAGCCCGTTCGTGGGCGACAAGAGCCATTTTTCCCATCGGCTGGTGGAACTGGGCATGACGCCGCCGCAGGCGGTG
>JBBIQF010000193.1:0-11355 GCA_037442445.1 Planctomycetaceae bacterium | reverse complement strand
GTAGTATGGCCATCCATTGGCACAGCTTCTTTTTCCTGCTCATGGCCATCCTGGCCTGCGTGTTCGCCCTGGCGGTCGTGTTTTCCAACAACATCGTCCGCATGGCGTTTTACTTGATCCTGTCGCTGGGGGCGGTGTCGGGCCTATTTTTTCTGGCCGGGGCCGATTTCGTCGGGGCGATGCAGCTTATGATCTACGTGGGCGGCACGCTGGTGCTGCTGGTGTTCGGGGTGATGCTGACCGCCCGGCGGCCCTGGGTGGACATGCAAACCAGCGGGGGCCAATGGGTGTTGGCGGCCATTGTGGGGGCTTCGCTTTTGGCGGTGCTGTTGCAGACGGCCTTCAGCGTGCCGCCGTGGCAGCCGGCGGAGGTGGCGCAAAAGGCTCCGCCGCCAGCGGCCGAGCCCACGGCCGGCCCCCTGGGGCTGGCCATGCTGGGCCTGCGCGCCGAGCAACTGGCGGGCGGCGCTGCGCCCGGGGCGGGCAAAGGCCTGGCGGGCTACCTGCTGCCGTTCGAGATCGTTTCGGTCCATTTGGTCGTCGTGCTGGTGGGAGCGGCGTACCTGGCCCGCACCCGGCAGAGGCGCTTGCCCGGGAGCGCGGGCCGGCGGCCGGAGGAGTCGCAATCATGAACCTTCTCGCCCAGCCCGTGGGTCTGGTGCATTACCTGGTGGTCGGCGCGGTGCTGTTCGCCTGCGGGGTGGTGTGCATGGCGGCCAAGCGCAATGCGCTGGGCGTGCTGATGGGCATCGAGCTGGTGCTCAACGGGGCCAACGTGAATTTCGTGGCGCTGGGCAGCCGGTTCTTGCGGGCCGACAGCGGATCGGCGTTGGGCCTCGATGGCCAGGCCATGGCGCTGTTCGTGATTGTGCTGGCGGCCGCCGAGGCAGCCGTGGCCCTGGCCATCGCCCTGAATTACTACAACACCCACGCCACCATCGACGTGGACGAGGCGGACCAGTTGAAAGGGTAATCGCGGCCGATGGACCTGGCTCGAATCCTGCCGTTGCTCTTGGGTTTGGTTTGGCTGGCGCCTTTGGCGTCGTTCGGGCTGATCGTGTTTTTCGGGCCGCGGATGGGGCGCCACGGCCGCGGTGCCGGGTTCGTCGCCACCGGGGCCATCGGCCTGGGCTTTGTGCTTTCGGCCCTGGCTTTGGGGGCCTGGCTGTGGGAACATCCGCTGGGCGGGCACGGCCACGAAGCCGGCAGCCACGCGCCAGCCATCGCCCCATTGGCCGGCGATTGGTACACCTTGGGCCAGTTCGGCGCGCTGCGCCTGACCGTGGGCTACTACATCGACGCCCTGACCGTGGCCATGTTCGCCATGGTGACCCTGGTGGCCACGTGCATCCACGTGTATTCGTTCGGCTACATGCACGACGAGCTGCACGAGGTGTCCGACCCCCTGGCCCCGCTTTCGACCGGCCAGCCGCTCCGCCGGCCGGGACGCTTTTGCCGCTTTTACCAGTACCTGTCGCTGTTTTGCTTCAGCATGTTGGGCCTGGTGATCGCCGGCAACGTGCTGATGGTGTTCGTGTTTTGGGAACTGGTGGGCATTTGCTCCTACTTGCTCATCGGGTTCTACCGCGAGCGCCGCAGTGCCTCCAACGCGGCCAACAAGGCGTTCATCGTCAACCGGGTGGGCGATTTCGGCATGATTGTGGGCTTGATGGCCCTGTGGGGCGGATTGGGCACGCTGGCCTTCGGCGATACCGTCGATGCAGGGGGCCGGCGGCGCCCGGGGATTTTCAGCCAGGTGCGGCCGGCCAGCACGCATCATGCACTGGTGGTGCCGGATGGTTTCGTGCGGTCGGCGGCCGCAGACCAGGTGGCGGAGATCTTCCGCTCGGCAAGCAATCCCGCGGAAGCCGAGGCCCGCCTCCGGGCCGCCATCGATCGGTGGCGCTCGGCCGGTTGGGGCTATGGGCTTCTGGTCATTGCCGGCCTGGGTATCTTCTGCGGATGCGTGGGCAAGAGTGCCCAGTTCCCGTTGCACGTGTGGTTGCCGGATGCCATGGAAGGGCCCACGCCGGTAAGCGCACTGATCCATGCGGCCACCATGGTGGCTGCGGGCGTCTATTTGGTCGGGCGTTTCTATCCGGTGTTCACGCCGGAAGTGCTCGTGGTCATCGCGCTGGTGGGGTGCATCACGCTGTTTCTGGCGGCCACCATCGCCCTGGTGGCCACGGATATCAAGCGCGTGCTGGCCTATTCCACCGTAAGCCAACTAGGCTACATGATGTTCGCCCTGGGGATTGGGGGCTGGCTGGCCGGGTTGTTCCATCTGTTGACTCATGCGTTTTTCAAGGCTCTCTTGTTCTTGTGCGCCGGGTCGGTAATCCATGCCACGGGCACTAACGAGATGCCGGAAATGGGGGGCCTGCGGCGCAAGATGCCCTGGACCGCCTGGACCATGCTCGTGGGCTGCCTGGCGATTGCCGGGGCGGGCATCCCGTTTGTGATCGGGCTGAGCGGCTACTACTCGAAGGACGCGATTTTGGCCCAGGCGTACCTGTTCCGGCAGGCCAACCCGCGCCTGGGGTGGTTGTTCTACGTGGCGGCCGGCGGGGCGGCACTGACGGCGTATTACATGTTCCGGCTGTGGTTCATGACGTTTGCGGGCCAGCCGCGGGATGCCCACCGCTTCGAGCACGCCCACGAGTCTCCCCCGGTGATGTATGTGCCTTTGGTGGTGCTGGCCGCCGCGGCCGTGGTGCTGGGCTGGCCCGTGTTCGGCGTGACGGAACTGCTGGAGCAAGCCAGGCCAGCGGGAACCGCCGAAGGGGCCATCGGGGCGGTGCTTCTGCCGGCAGTGGCGCTGCCGGCCGAACACCTCTCGCACGCCCCCGAGGTCCATGGGCCGGCGACCTGGATCGCCATGTTCACGGCCCTGGCCGGTTTCGGCGTGGCCGTGGTGTTCTATGGCCTCCGCGTACTGGACCCCCAGGACGTCCGCCGCACGCTGGCGCCGGTTTATGACTTCCTGTGGCACAAATGGTATTTCGACGAACTGTACCAGGCGTGCTTTGTGCGGCCGGCTTTGGCCCTGGCCCGTTTGGCGGCCGCTATCGATCGCACGATCATCGACGGTATCGCCGACGGGCTGGCCCGCCTTGTGCGCCTGGCCTCGGTGGCCGACGACTGGCTGGACCGGCTGTTCGTCGATGGCCTGGTCAACCGCATCGCCCAGTGGACCTACGGCATGGGCGTGGCGTTGCGGGCGGTGCAGACCGGCCAGTTGCGGCAGTACGTGATGTTTTTGGGCGCCGGCACGGTGGCCCTGTTTGTGCTGGTGAGCTTCCTGTGGAGCCTGGCCCTGCCGGGGCCATGACCTCGGCAGCGCTGCCCCCGGCTCTGGCCCCAGCCTCGGCCGCCCCGACGACAGATTCCAAGTCGATATCCCCCTGAAACCGTACACAACGCGAGTTACCAACACCGAGCGGCAAGACTCTTGGCCATGGATTCTCCTGTGTGGTTGCTGAGTGCCATCGTCTTTCTTCCGGCCTTGGGAGCGCTGGGCATCGGCCTGATTCCCGGCGGGCGGGAAGAAACGGTGAAGCGGTTCACGCTGGCCGTGACCGCCGCGGTCTTCCTCCTCACGGCGTGGATTGCGGTTCCCCGGGGCACAAGCGGCGATACGACGCGGTTCGATCTGGGCCAGGCCGGCATGCAGTTGGCCTTCCGCATCCCCTGGATCCGCTCGTTCCATGTGGACTATGCCATGGGGCTGGATGGCATCAGCTTCCCGCTGGTGCTGTTGACCTCGTTCCTGAGCCTTTTGGCCATGGGGGCGAGCTGGAACATCACCCGGCACGTGCGGGCCTACTGCATTCTGTTCTTGCTCTTGGAAACCGGGATGCTGGGGGTGTTTCTGGCCCTGGACTTCTTCCTGTTCTATGTGTTCTGGGAAGTGATGCTCTTGCCGATGTACTTCTTGATCGGCATCTGGGGCGGGCCGCGGCGGGAGTACGCGGCCATCAAGTTCTTTCTGTTCACCCTGGTGGGCAGCGTGCTGATGCTGGTGGCGCTACTGATGCTGTATTTCACCAGCGACGTGGGGCGGCTGGCGGGGTTGCCCACTCAGGAACTCGTGGCCGCCGGACTGGATCCCAGCCAGGTGGAAGCCGCGGCCCGCACCCCCGCGGCCGAACACACCTTCAACCTGCTGGCCCTGGCCAAGCTGGGGCAACTGCCCCGCTCGCCTTTCGACGAGCCGCTGCTTTGGGGCAAATCGGTGCAGTGGTGGGCGTTCTTGCTGTTGCTGGTGGGCTTTTTGGTGAAGGTCCCCTCGGTGCCGATCCACACCTGGCTTCCCGACGCCCACGTCGAAGCCCCCACGCCAATCTCGATGATCCTTGCCGGTGTGCTCCTGAAGATGGGCGGCTACGGCATTCTGCGGATTTGCTACCCCATTTGCCCGGCAGCCGCCTATGAGCTGGCGTGGCTGGTGGTGGGCCTGGGCGTGGTGAGCATGGTGTACGGGGCCTTTGCCGCCATGGCCCAGAAGGACTTCAAGCGCCTGGTGGCCTACAGCTCGGTCAGCCACATGGGGTATGTGGTGCTGGGGATAGGGGTTTGGACGGCCACGGCCGGCTCGGGCTATGTGGCCGACTATTGGAAAATGGGCATCAGCGGCGCCATGTTCCAGATGATCGCGCACGGCCTGTCCAGCGCCGGGATGTTCTTCTTGGTGGGCGTGGTGTACGACCGGGTGCATCACCGCGACCTGGACCAGTTCGGCGGGCTGTTTTTGCGGATGCCGGTGTACAGCGGCTTGGCCGTGGGAATCTTCTTCGCCGCCCTGGGGCTGCCGGGGCTGTGCGGCTTCATCGGCGAGGTGCTGGTGGTGCTTTCGGCCTGGAACTATAGCCGGGCTTTGGCCGTGGTGGCCGCCTCGGTGGTCATTCTGACGGCCGGCTACATCCTCTGGACCATCCAGCGGGTGTATCTGGGGGCGGAATACAAAGGCCCGCATGCCGAGGCCCTCACGCCGGCCACGCGGCGGGAAATCGCCATTGTGGCCCCGCTGTTGGCGCTGGCCATCCTGTTTGGCGTCTATCCCGAGGCCTTGTTGGGCTACATGCGGCCAACGATCCATGCGACGGCCGACGGCCTGGCCCGCTGGACGCGTGAGGTCCACGATGGCAGGCCGCCGGGGGCCGGCCGCCCCGCACGTGCGCCGGTTCAGGCCGGGCGGTCGGCTGCTCCCTCCGGCCCAACCGACGCCCCTGCCGCCGGGCAGCTTTCCCACGGTCCGGGCGCTGACCAGGAGGTGGACCAGCCGTGAGCTTCTACGATCTGGTCGATCGCCTCTGGGACGACACCCTGCCGACCTCGCTCTGGGCTTTCCGGGCGGAGCTGGCGCTTTGCGCCACGATCGTGGCCATTCTGCTGGCCAAGACCTGCGACACGGCCCGGCGCCTGGCGGTGTGGTGGATTGCGCTGGGCGGAGCGATCGCCGCTTTGGTTCTGGCCGCGCCCTGGACCTACTTGCGGGGCGGGTTTATGGCCGGCGAGTTCTTCGGCGGCATGTTGGTGAACGATGGTTTCGCCCTATACATGCGCAGCCTGGTATTGCTGTGCGTGGCGCTATTGGCCGTGTTCGTCCGCCTGTCGCAGGTGGTCGATAGCGAGGACCAGACCGAGTTCTTTGTGCTGGTGCTGGGGGCCGCGCTGGGCATGTGCGTGATGGTGGCCGCCAATCACATGATGATGGTGTTTTTGGGGATGGAGATGGCCAGCGTGCCGTCGTATGTGCTGGCGGGAATCCTCAAGCACCGCCGGACCAGCAGCGAGGCGGCGCTGAAGTTCGCGGTCTTCGGGGCCGGTACCGCGGGCGTGATGCTGTACGGGATCAGCCTGGTTGCCGGGGTGCTGGGTTCGGCCCATGTGCCCACCATGGTTGCCCGGCTGCAGGAACTGGTCGCCTCGCAGAGCGGAACTTACCAGGCCGTGCTGGTCCTGGGGGCTTTGATGATGATGGTGGGGCTGGCGTTCAAGCTCTCGGCAGTGCCGTTCCACTTTTGGACGCCCGACGTGTTCGAAGGGGCGGCGGCCGAGGTGGGCGCGTTCCTCTCGGTGGCTTCCAAGGCGGCCGCCCTGGGGCTTTTGGCCCGCCTGGCGGTGGCGTTCGGCCGGGTCGAGCCTACGCTGCTTGTCGGCGTGATCATGGTGCTTGCGGCGGTGACGTGCACGTTCGGCAATTTGGCGGCTTACGGGCAGACGAATATGAAGCGGCTGCTGGCCTATTCCACGATCGCCCATGCGGGCTATTTGATGATGCCCGTGGCTGCCGCCGTGGCCGCACTGCGCCAGCCCGATGCCGCCCGGGCCGCCCTGGCCGGCCTGGCCTTCTACGCGGCCATCTACCTGTTCATGAACCTAGGGGCCTTCGCCATCACCGCATTTTTGCGCAATGCCCTGGAAAGCGAGGAAATCCGCGACTACGCCGGCCTGGTGCGGCGCTCGCCGGGGCTGGTGGTTTGCGCGGCCATCATCCTCTTCAGCCTGGTGGGGTTGCCGCCGCTGGCCGGCTTCTCGGCCAAGTTCGCCATCTTCGCCGCCTTGCTCGATGCCCAGCTTTTGGGCCTGTTGATCGTGGGGGTAGCCAACACGGTACTAAGCCTCTTTTACTACCTCCGCGTGGTGCGGGTGATGGCCTTGGAGCCTGAACCGACCGGCTTGGTTGCAAGCAACAGCGGCCTGGCCGACCGGCGCGTGCCGTTGACCTCGCCCGCCGGATGGTTCTGCCTGGCCATGACGCTTCCACTGGTGGTCCTGTTCGTGTGGTGGGGCCCGTTCCCTTGGGCCCTGTCCGCTGCCCGCTCGCTTGTGCCATGACGCCCCCGGACCGCATCGCACTCTTGAACCAGCTTTTCGCCAGGCTGAGCACGTCTTTGCCGGTGTACGCCAGCCAGGTGCGATTGTGGGTGGGGCCGGGCCAGGAACAGGCGGCCGAGATGCTGGGCCGGCTGGCTGCCGATGACCAGCGCCTGGCCCGCCGCCTGGCCGAGGCCATTCGCCACGCTGGCGGCCGGCCCACAGCGGGGAGCTTTCCGCCCGAGTACACCGCCCTGCATGACGTTGCGGCCGGGTTTGTGGTGGGGCGGGCGCTTTCGGCCCGCAAGAGCGATCTGGCCGCCGCCCGCTGCGTGGCCTCGCAACTGGGCGATCAATGGCCCGAGCACGCGCTGGTGCAAGAGATCATCAGCACCCTGGAGGGCCACGTCGAGATGCTCCAGAAGCTGTAGGGCGCGTGCTTGCACGCACCCCAGCAAGAACGAGCCGCCGGGAAGGAGCAGGGAGCACGGAGCAGGGAGCAGGCGGCGCTCAAGACCGAGGCACCCCGTTCATCCCGGCGGTGCACAGGGTACCCAATTAGGTTCGCCCGTCATAGTTGGTCATTGGTGCTTGGTCATTGGTCATTCGACATTCGTCATTTGACTTTCGTCATTCGGCATTCCAGCCCGAGGCGTGCGTGCAAAGCACGCGCCCAACTTGGCTGCTATCTTGCCAGGCTGCGGCGGTAGCGGTAGTAAGCGGCGCAAGCGCCTTCCGAGGAGACCATGGGTGCGCCCAGCGGCCGCTGCGGCGTACACCGAACCCCAAAGGCCGGGCAGTCAATGGGCTTGCATAGCCCCTGGAGGACTTCGCCGGCCCGGCATTCGGTGGATTCGTCGGCCGAAAGGCCGGCAAGTTCAAAGCGTTTGGCCGCGTCGAAATCGGCGAATTGGGGGCGCAGTTCCAGCCCGCTTTCGGGCAGAATGCCGATTCCCCGCCACTTGCGCGCTGCCGGCTGGAATACCTCGTCCATCACCCGCTGCGCCTCGGGGTTGCCTGCGGGCCGGACCGATCGGGCATACTGGTTTTCCACTTCGCACCGGCCCTGTTCGAGCTGCTCGACGCACATGGCGATCCCTTGCAGGATATCCAGCGGTTCGAAGCCGGTGGCCACGATGGGCACCCGGTACCGGGCGGCAAGGGGCCGATAGGGTTCCAGCCCGGTCACAGTGCACACATGCCCGGCGGCCAGGAATCCCTGAACGCGGCAGCCGGGGGCATCGAGAATCGCCCGGATGGCGGGCGGCACCAGCACCTGGCTGACCAAAAGGGAGAAGTTCCGCAGGCCGAGCCGGCGGGCCTGAAGCACCGCCATGGCATTGGCCGGCGCTGTGGTCTCGAAACCCACCGCAAAGAACACCACCTGGCGATCGGGATGCCGCCGGGCGAGCTGAACGGCATCCATGGGCGAATACACCACGCGGACATCGCCCCCTTCGGACTTTACGGCCAGCAGGTCCTTGGCCGAGCCCGGCACGCGAAGCATATCGCCGAAGGAGCAGAAGATCACCTCGGGCCGGCCGGCCAGGGCAATGGCCTGATCCAGCGTCTCCACCGGGGTGACGCAGACCGGGCAGCCCGGCCCGTGGATCAGCGTGATGCGGTCCGGCAGAAGGCCATCCAGCCCGAACCGCACGATGGCGTGCGTCTGCCCGCCGCAGACCTCCATGATGTTCCACGCCCGCGTTGTCCGATGGTGGATATGCTCGGCCAACTGGCGCACCGCCGCGGCGTCGCGGTATTCGTCGAGGTATTTCACGGCTGGCTACCCAAAGGGCGGAAGGCCAACAGGCCGGAAAACGACTAGCCCGGCGGCCCCGGAGGGGCACCGGGGTCCGGCGGGTCCATCGCCGCCGCCTCGATCTGCTCCAGGTAGTGGAATATTTCCTCGGCCTCGGCAGGGTCCACCCGGCTGATGGCAAACCCCACGTGTACGATCACATAATCGCCCACTTGCGCCTCGGGCACATAGGCCAGGCAGGCTTCTTTGACGATCCCGCCGAACTCGACCTTGGCCATAGGCAGATCGTCCTGCTGGTAGATTTCCAGCACTCGACCCGGTATTCCGAGGCACATGCGTGAGTAACTCCCAGGAGGAATGAAACCATGTCGGGGCTTATCATAACCAAGGCCCAGCCCGCGCTGAGCACCCGCCGGATGCCATCGCCGGCTGGTAGGCCGGGCTAGCCGGTGTTTTTCGGCCGATCTTGCCCGGCGTGCAATCGCCATCGCGCGACCCAGGCCTGGCCCAGGGCGATGCCGCCGTCGCCCGGCGGCACTTCGCGGGGCAGGTGGACGCGGAATCCAGCCTGGTCCAGTTGCTCCCATACCCGCCGGGCCAGCAAAGCATTCTGGAAACATCCGCCGCAAAGCACCACATCCCGCGGTTTGCCCGGCGATTCGCCGAGGCCCTTGCACCATTCTACCGCCAACTGGGCCAGGGTGTTGTGGAATCGCGCGCTGATGGTAGCGACCGGGATGCCTCGGCGGAGGTCGTCCGCAATGGCCCGGAGCATGGGCTGCCAATCGGCCACCAGAGGGTCTTCGCTGAGGCGGAAGGGATAGGCCTCGCGGCACCGGGTGTCGGCGGCGAACTCCAGGGCCATGGCGGCTTGGCCTTCGAAGGTGATCGTCGCCCCCAGGCCGCACAGGCAAGCCACGGCGTCGAACAGCCGGCCCATGCTGCTGGTCCACGGACAGCGCTTGCGTTCCACCAGGGCCAGCAGGTTGCGGAGTTCGCCGGGTTGGAACCAGGCTTGGGCGATATCGGCCGCCGCCTCGGGCCCCAGAGCCTCGCAAAGCACCCCCAGGGCCGAGCGCCGCGGCTGGCGCACCGCTTGATCCCCGCCAGGCAGGGGGAAGGTCCGCAGATGGCCATGCCGGCGATACACACCGCGGTGGCACCATAGGGCCTCGCCGCCCCAGACCGTCCCATCCTCGCCATACCCGGTGCCGTCCCAGGCCAGGCCCAGTACCGGACCCTCCAGGCCCAGCTCTGCCATGCAGGCCGCTACATGCGCGTGATGGTGTTGCACGCGGACCAGGGGGACGTTCCAAGTGCGGGCCAACTCCTCGGCATAGCGGGTGGAAGCGTAATCGGGGTGCAGGTCGCAGGCCAGGGCCTGCGGCCGCACTTGGAAGAAATCCACCACGTCCGCCACTGCCCGCCGGTGCACCTCGACACTTAGCACGTTATCCAAGTCGCCCACGTGGGCGCTGAGGATGGCCTGATCCTCCAGGGCCAAGGCCACCACGTTCTTCAGATGCCCGCCCAGCGCCACAAGCGGCGGCCCCGGCACGCCGAGCGGCACCGGTCGCGGGGCGTATCCCCGGGCCCGGCGGAGCACCATCGGGCCGGCAGGCCCCCACCGGACCACCGAATCGTCCACCGGGCGCACGATGGGCCGATTGTGCACCAAGAATCCATCGGCGATTCGGCCCAGCCGGCCGAGGGCCTCCTGGGTGTCGATGGCCATCGGCTCTTCCGAAAGATTGCCGCTGGTACACACGATGGGCCGGCCCACGGCCTCCATCAGCAGCTCGTGCAGCGGCGTATAGGGGAGCATCACCCCGAGGTAAGGATTCCCCGGGGCCACGCCAGCGGCGATGTCCTGCACCGCGTTCCCATCGCTGCGGCGCCGCAACAGAACGATGGGCGCCTGGGGCGATTGCAGCAAATGGGCCTCGTCTGGCGTAACTTCGCACCGGCGATGAACCTCTTCTAGTGTGGCGAACATCAAGGCGAAGGGCTTGTGCGGCCGGCGTTTGCGGTCCCGCAGCCGGGCTACGGCGCTCGGGTCGGTGGCGTCGGCCAGCAGTTGGAAGCCGCCCAGCCCCTTGAGGGCCACAATCTGTCCGCCCCGTACTGCCTCGGCCGCAAGACACAGGGCCTGGTCATGGACAGCCAGGGACCGGCCCCCGGCATCGCGCCATTCCACATGCGGGCCGCACTGCGGGCAGGCGATGGGCTGGGCATGGAACCGCCGGTCGGCGGGATCGGCGTACTCCGCCGCGCACGCCGCGCACATCGCAAACTCCGCCATGGATGTCTTAGGCCGATCGTAGGGCACCCCCAGCACGATCGACCACCGCGGACCACAGCACGTGCAGTTCGTAAACGGGTACCGGTATCGCCGCTGGCCCGGCGTGCGAATCTCCTCGCGGCAGGCCGCACACAGGGCCAAGTCGGCCGGCAGCGTCGGCCGTGGACTGCCATCCTGTGGACTCGAGCGAATGACGAACTCGCCCAGCCGGCCATCCCCCGGCGGTATCCGTTGCACCTCGATGGACGCCAGCCGGGCTTGCGGCGGCGGATCGCCGCGCAAGGCCGCAAGGAAGCGGTCCACGCGCTGGGCCGGCCCCTCGACCTCGATCCGCACCGTGTCGGCCTCGTTTTGCACCCAGCCGCCCAAACCGTTTTGGCAGGCGATGCGGTACACGAACGGCCGAAACCCCACACCCTGGACGATCCCCCGTACCCGCACGGCAACGCGCACGAGATCGCCGTTTTCATCG
>JBBIQF010000192.1:0-11371 GCA_037442445.1 Planctomycetaceae bacterium | reverse complement strand
CTTGGGATCACTATTACCGTCTTGTGGCTGGTGGGCTGCATCAATGCCCTGAACCTCTTGGATGGGATGGACGGGCTGGCCTCGATGGTGGGAATCTTTACCGCCGCCACCATGGGAATCATCGCCAGCTACTTGGGCAACAGCTATGCCACGGTGGTGGCTTTGGCCCTGGCGGCCGCCTTGGCCGGCTTCTTCGTGCATAACCGCCCCCCGGCAAGCATTTTCTTGGGGGACTCGGGGAGCATGGTCATCGGCATGGTGGTCGGAATTCTGGGGATTCAGAGCACGTTGAAGACCTCGGCCACCCTTTCTATCACCGCGCCGCTGGTGGCAATGACCCTGCCGGCATTCGACACCCTTCTGGCCGTGGTCCGCCGCCGGCTGAGCGGCCGGCCTTTCGACGCCGCCGACCGGCAGCACATCCATCACCGCTTGTTGGATCGGGGGATGCACCCCTGGTGGGTGCTGGCGGTGCTGGGCTCATTGTGCCTTTGTACGGGTGTGGCGGCCACGGTGGCCACCATCTTGCGCCTGGAAATGCTGGCCTGGGCGACGGCGGCGGTGGTGATCGTGGCCGCGGTCCGCCTGCGGCTGTTCGGCCATTATGAGCTGATCTTGATGGTCGATGCCGCGGCGAGGCTGTTAGCATCGCTGGCCGGCCGGTGGGCCGCCGAGGATGCGCTGTTCGGCCCGGGGCGGCGTCTGGAGACCCTTGCGCCCGGCGACGCCTGGGCACTGTTGATCGAGCAGGTCCGCCCCTGGAACGCCAGCCAGCTTCAGTTGCAGGTCGCAGAGGCCGATGAAATCTGTTGGCAGAAGCTGTGGGTCAGTCCCCGCCCGGCCTCCGGCCGCCCCGCGTGGTCGGTGGGCGTGACGTCAAGGTCCGAAGGGCCATGCGTGTGCCAGGTGCGTGTCGAGGGGGCCGAGGCGGGCGGCCTGGACCCGCTCAGCGCCTTCCGCCTGGTCCGGCTTCTGCAACTTTTCGCCGAGCACTTCGCCAACCACATCCCGGCCGTGTCGCCCGAAACGCAGCGCCGCGCTGCATGAGGCCTCGCGTGTATCCTGTGCAGCCCTTGCCCGACGCCCCCCATGCCTGGCCGGAAACGCCCGACCCGACCGGCGCGCTGCGGCCTTGGTCAAACGCGGTGCCGCAAACTGCCGATGTCGATATCGGCATCATCTACACGCACGAGCGCCGCTTGATGCCGCGGCTGCTGTACACCCTGCGGCGGTCCTGCCCGGGTATCGCTGCCCGGCTGGTGCTGGTCGATAATGCCTCGGAGGATGGGGTCGAGCCGTGGCTGGGCTATTTTCCCCACACGCTGGTGCTGCGGAATGCCCGCCGGCTGTTGTACGCGGCCAATCTGAACCGCGTGCTGCGGGCCGCCACCGCCCGCTATGTGCTCTTGTTGAACACCGACATGTTCTTCGACCCCCGCGAGCAGTGCGTAACCCGGATGGTGCGGTTCATGGATAGCCGGCCGCAGTGCGGTATCGCCGGCTGCGGCATCTACCACGAAGACGGCGGATACGCCTACCCCGCCCGGCGCTTCCAAACCTTGCCGGTCGTCTTCGCCCGCCGGCTGGGAATGGGGCGCTTCATGCGCCGCACGCTGGACCAGTACCTGTACCGCGATCGGCCCATCACCGGCACCTGGCCGTGCGAGTGGCTTTCGGGCTGCTTTCTGATGGTCCGCCGCCAGGCCGTGGACGAGGTCGGCTACTTCGACGAGGGGTTCGTCAAGTACTTTGAAGACGTGGACATGTGCCTGCGCATGGCCCGGGCAGGCTGGCAGGTGCTGTACCACGGCGCCACGTACTGCTACCACTTGGAACGCCGGGGCAGCCGAAGCGTTTTTTCGGCCGATGGATGGCGGCACCTGCGGGCCTACCTCCGCTGGCACTGGAAGTGGGGGCTGCGGCCCTCGGTGCCGCCGGTATCGCCGCCGCCAGCCCGGCGGGCCGCTTGATGCGGAACCGCTGGCGGTGAGGGCCGGCATCCTGGCGGCAGAGAAATGGATCGCCGTTTTACGGCCGTTGCAGGGCTTTCGGCCCACGTGCGGCAAGGCCCGCTTTGCCGCGGCGCCAACCCCTCTTTTTTGGTGCCGGCGAGGGCCACCCCTTGGCCAGCATCATGGCCCCTCGATATCTTCGGCCGGCTGTACCGGAAGGGCGCCTGCGGCCACCTTTGCGCGGAGCGCCTCGATCTCGGCCTGCCGCTTCTTGGCCCGCTCAGACAATAGCGCCCGCGGGAACGATGGCGAATGCAGCCAATTCAAGTAGGCGTTTTCCAAGGCCACGACGACCACAAGCGAAATGCCGACCCGCAGCCAAGCCCGGGCCGGCGTCGCCGCTCTTGTCGCCCAATACCAGGTCGCCAAGGGCAGCGCGAGGCCCATCCCGACCTCAATAACGGTGGACTGCAAATGGCACAGATGGGCGTTGCCCACTACGATCACCGCGGCAGTGAGCACCAACCCGGCCACCGCCGCCCACCGCGACCCTCGTTTCGCCGACCCCATGCCGTCCTCCCCTCCACCAACCACGCCACGGCCACCAAGGGCGTAGCGTCACCTTCTGGCAACGGTGTGCCATAACGCACGGCGTCGAGGCCGCCGGTTTGACCCGGCAGAGCTTGCGTCCCACGCTGGCGGCCGCGCCGGGCACCGGGCCCAAATGTCAGTCTAACGCCTCATCCCACACCAAGGCTACACTTTCGCTCGTGTGCCGCGACTCTTCCCCCGCCGCATCGCGGGCTGGCTTGCGCAGCAGACGATTGTTCTCCCGTAGCTTTTGCCGAAAAACGCTTCCCAGGTTGACCCCGACGCTGTGTCGGAGGCCAAGCGACCGCGGCCGGTCTCGTCCGACAACAGGCCCGTTTACGGGCCTTTCCGCGGAAGTCCCTCTTAGGCCCGGCCTTCAGGCCGGGTTCGGCCGTCCCGGAGACGAATCCTTTCCAGCCCACCCCAACGCCGCCCGCTTTAGGGGCGTACATGGGACTGCTGGAGCCCACATACAAACCCGTGGGTGCACGGCCGAGCGATCGCGATTGGGGTCCGCAGAACCGGGCGTAAACGCCGGGCCTATTGGCCGCATGCGCGGCAAACGCCCGTGAACGGGCGTCCGTAAACCCTTGCTCCCGAAGGCACTACGAGCCTGGGTCCTGCGGCTAGCCGAGCACTCTGCCACGCCCCAAACGTTTCCATCAGCCGGTCTCGGGCGCCGGCGGGTTGGCGGCTCCCGATAGGCCCGACCATTGGCGGCCGCCTAGAGGGGCGAGAAGCAGCAACGGTGATAGCAAGCGGCAAGCTATATCAGTCGGGGCGACTGGATTTGAACCAGCGACCTCTTGGTCCCGAACCAAGCGCTCTAAACCAGGCTGAGCTACGCCCCGCGGGCATTACCCACGCGACCGGGGCTTACCCCATTACTGGGGTGCCTCAGGCCCCAATACGTCGCTACCGCTTGACACAACACGCCTTGCGCGGCGTGCCGAAGTGCAACCGTTAGCCTACCTTGCTTCCCGCTGTCGGTCCACCCGGAAGGATACCTAACCGCAACCCGGGCGTCAACGTCCGAAGCCAATGCCCCTCGTTAGAGGGGAACGAAGCCGCCTCGAAACCAATCCGAAACCGCGCCGTAGCCGGCCGAGAAGTCCAAAAGCCTTGAGCCGGCAGCCGGCAAAGCGGCAGGTTCCGGGTCCTCTTGGTTGCTTCCACGCGGGCCGCGGGGGTATGCTCTTCCACCAGAAAGGGTTCCGCCAGTATCGGCTCGGGCGGAAACTTGATGGGTGTGCATCCACTCGGGGGTGCCCCCGCAGGGTGCTTTTGCTCGAAGTTCGGGAGTGCAGCCCCATGCGTTGTCGGAACGCGGGTAAACGGTCGGCGTCACCCGGGTGCTGGGAATCGCCAAGGGTCTATTGGCGGTGGTTGCCGTGGGGGTTGCGGTGGTGCTGCCGCGGGGATTGGTGGCTGGGGACGAGGAAGGGCCGGTGGGCAAGCGTCCGTACGAGATGGAGTGGGCGGGCCGAACGGCCGACGATCATCCGGCGCTAGTGGATTTCGAGGATTTGGCGGGCTGGACGGTGGAATGCCAGGATGCCGAGGCCCATTTTGCCCGCACGCGGCGCGAGCAGCTTTGGGGGAGATATGTGGGCACGTTGACATATCGCGGCACGGGGCCCAATCCGCGGGTAGTGCTCCGGCCGCCGAAGCCCGTAACGTGGGCGGGCGGTTTCGACTGCGTGAACTTCTGGGTGTATGGCAACAACTGGGCGTGGATGCCGGACCCAAGCACCCCGCCGGTCGATATTGCGGTGGTCTTTCGGACGCCCCAGGGCCAGGAGGTTCGGGTTTCCCTGGGGCGGGTGCACTGGCGCGAGTGGTGGGTCATGCACCGCCGGCTTGCGCCCGAGCAACAAGCGCTCACCCAGCAGGGAGCGGCGCTGGTGGCCATCGAGGTCGCCGGTGGCCGCAACCGCGAAGACCGCCAGTTGCACTTCGACAACCTCTCGGTGTATCGCGAGGAGTTGCCGCCGCTTCGGTTCGAGCCCCGGCCGCTCCGCAATCTCACGCTGCCGCCGGGGCAGACCACGGGCACCAATACGGGTCCGGGCCGGCTGCCATTTCCCACGCGGGAAGAGACCCTGCTGCCCGACAATCTCACCCGCGACTTTCGGGTCGAGTTGGAACGGCAGGGCGAGGCGTTCGTGTTTCGCTATCGGGGCGAGGACGGGCAATTGGAGTATCGCTATCGTCCCGCCACCGGCACGCTGAGCGATATCGAGGCGTCGTGGCAGGGGCCGGCCCGCGGGCAAGCCAAGCCGCCGGAGCCCGTTACCTTCCGCCCGCTGGTCGATGGCGGGGTGGTGTTTGCGAAGGACGACCGGGGCGGACACGGGCCGATACCGCTGCCCGCCTCGGGAACACAGAAGCCGGCCGCCGGGGCGGCGCAGAGTTCTCTGGCAAAAGGTTCTCCGGCGGTGGCCCGGCTGATCGACTGCCGCCAGGCGGGGCCCACCGTAGTGGCCCGCTGGGAACTGCCCTGCGGCAGCCACACCGCCGTGGTCGAGTACACCCTGCGGCTATGGCAGAAATCGCTGGTCATCGATTTGGCGTGCCGGGGCGGCCATGTCGAGGAGTTCCGGTTTGGCCGGGCTGTGGGCCTACCCGAGCCCCGGCTGGTTACCTTGCCCTACCTGACCTGCGACCAGCGGCGCCCGGCGGTGGTGGTGGCCGGTCCGACGGAACGGCCGCTGTTTGTGTTCGGCCTGGTGGATTACTACCGTTCGAATGCCTCGGCATTATGGGCGGCCAACCGGGTAGGGGCCGATGGCGTGGTGTACAACGGGGGGTCGCGGTACCGGCCCAAGACCGATGGGCTCCGCAACGACTGCTTTGAGCGGGTGTTTGTTACCGTGTCGCCCCGCTTCGAGGAACTGCTGCCCAATATCCCCAATCCGCCATCGCCCTGGATGCACGTGGCCGGCGAGCGATTGTGGATCGCCCATGGCGCCTCGGACCGGGAGAAGGATTACGCCCTGTGGAAACGGGTGGCGCGCTACGGGATGACCAAGCTGGTCATTACCGACCACGAGACCGGGTGGCGCGACGGGGGCGAGAGCTTCACTTTCCGCACCCGGGCTGCGCCGGGCAAGGGGGGCGACCAGGGCCAGGCCGACTACGCACGCAAGGTCCGGGCCCTTGGCTTCCGCTACGGCATCTACAACAACTACACCGATTTCGCGCCGGTCAACGAGTTCTGGAACGAGGACCTGGTGACCCGCCTGCCCGACGGCAACTGGCAAACGGCCTGGCCGCGGTGCTACAACCCCAAGCCCGCCCGGGCCGTGGAGTTCGAGGCCCGGCTGGCGCCGGTGATCCAGAAGAAGTTCCAGCTCGACACCGCGTACTGCGATGTGCACACGGCCGTGGCCCCCTGGCATTACTGCGACTACGATGCCCGCGTGCCGGGGGCGGGCACCTTTGCCGCCACGTTCTATGCCTACGGGGAGATCATGCTCCACCAAAAGCAGACATGGGGCGGCCCGGTGTACAGCGAGGGAAACAACCACTGGTATTACTGCGGCCTGACCGACGGCAATTACGGCCAGGACCAGGCGGCCCGGCTGGACGAGCGGCCCTGGCTGGTCGATTTCGACCTCCGCAAGCTGCACCCGTTGTGCTGCAACTTCGGCATGGGCAACCCGGGGATGTTCTACGGCCGTGGCGAAGGACTCGGCAAGACACCCCAAGAGCGCCAATCCCGGCTGGACCGCTTCCTGGCCGCCACGCTGGCCTTCGGCCATACGGGTTTTCTGGTCATGGAGGGGGGCATGCCCGCGGCGGTTCGCAGCTACTTCAACCTCCAGCAGGTCCACGCCGCGTATGCCCAAGCCACCGCCGTGGACATCCGTTATGCCGATGCCCAGGGCAACCTGCTCGACAGTACGGCGGCGGTGGCCAGCGGAGCCCATCGGCGCTCGCAGGTGCAAACCCGCTATTCCAACGGGCTGGTGGTCACGGTCAACGGCCACCCGACGCAAAGCTGGAAGATTCCGGCGGGCGAGCTGCCGCCCAACGGCTGGCACGTGCACGATCCGAGCGGCCGGCTGGTGGCCTGGAGCATGATGTACGAAGGCCATCGGGCCGATTATGTCGATTCGCCCGCCTATCTGTACGCCGATGGCCGGGGACAGTTTACCCGCTTCCCCAAAGCGGCGTGCGATGGCCAACTGGTGGTGCACAAGCGGCCCGATGGCACGCGAGAACTCATCCCCGTGGGCCAATGCACCGAATTCGCCATCGCTTTGGACGGCAAGGCGGCCACAGCCACGGCTCTGGACGAAGAGGGCAAGCCGCTGGGCCCGGCCCAAACCCGAATGGCACGCGGCCTGGTGTATGTCCTGGCCATGCCCGGCGCCTTCAGTTACTTGGTGACGCCCACGGAGCCGCCGGCCACGGCCTTGCGCTCGGCCCGCCAGTCCGTGGTCCCCGGCGAGACGGTCGAGATCGCCGGAGCGCAACGCCACCGCTTTACTGTGCCGGCCGATGCCAAGCCCGGCACCCATCTGTGGTTTTCGGGCGAAGGCACGTGGATCGACTTCCGCGTGGTTCCGCTGGTCGATGCCCGGCTGGTGTTCGACGATCGCCTGGAACTTTGGCTTGTGCCCCATATGCCCGAAGGGACCGAACCCGGCCGGGTGGAACTGGAAGGCAAGCCGGTCGGGCCACCCCTTGTGGCGGGCAAGGCGTGGCGCTATCGGGAACCCAACGCCCGGGCCTTCGACCGCGCCGCAGTGGTGGAAATACCGCTGCGGGTTACCGCCGGCCCGCTCTCCTTCCAACGCTCATGGTGGCTAAAAGTGGAAAAGGGGCGGGTACAGCATCCGCTATCGTGGCAGGAGTTTCAGGCCGGCCAACGGGTTCGCGGCGGCGAGGAATCGCCCCTGGCCCCCGACAGCGGCGCACTGGTCCATGAGCGGGCAACGGCCTGCGGCGGAGTGACGCGCCCGGCCCTGTTCATGCATCCGCCTTACCAGCACGGCGTGGGCTACTGCTTTGCCGTGTTCGAACCGGTGGATCTGCCGGCCGAGCCCCTGGCTTTCCGCTGCCTGATCGGAAAGGCCGATGGGAGCGACCCAGGCGACGGCATCCTGTTCCGGGTGTCAGTGGTAGGCCCCGATGGCCGAGAAACCCTCGCGGCCGAAAAACGTTGGACCCAGCACGCCTGGACGCCCCTGGAGGCGGACCTTTCGGCCTGGGCGGGCAAACGGGTGCGGATCAAGTTGGTGGCCGACGTGGGGCCAGCCGACAACTCGGTGGGCGATTGGGCGGGGTGGTCCGACCTGCGGCTCGAAAGCCTTCAGCCCCGCTGGATGGCCACCCTGTACGACCAGCGCCCGTAGCGGAAGCTTGGCGTTGCTCTCCTCTGGCGGCTCCGGGAAGTCCTGACCCAGCCATCGGCTCCCGCCGGCCAAACGGCATTCTCCGGGGTAACCGATTACGGCCCGGGGCCTTCCGGATGCTCAAGGCGAGAAAGCGTGCGGGGTACGGCGAGTATCAAAGCGCGGCGGACGCGACGGAGCGCGTCCCTCCAAGGTGGAGGGCCACGCTCTGTCGTGGCCCAGGCATTGCGTGTTGCCCGGTAACGTCCCGGGCCGTGAACGGTTACTCGGTAGGGGACCACAAGGTCCCTGCGGGCCGGTTACCGCGCCGCCGGTGTTCAGGCCCGGCGAAACACTCCCCTTGCGTTTACCAATTTTGCCCCCTTGACAGGCCGACGACTATCGGAGTAGTATTACTGCGGTAGTTGAACCCGCGGAGCGTGCTACCATGGCCAGCCGACCAGCATACCGGCTTGGAGACCTTCAGCTTCGGATTCTGAAGGTGCTTTGGCAGCGTGGGCCAGCCAGCGTGGCCGAGGTCCACCAGGCGCTCGGCCCACCCCATCTGGCCTATACCACCGTGGCCACCATGCTCCGCAAGATGGAAGCCCGCGGGCTGGTCAGCCACACCGAACAAGGGCGGCGGTTCATCTACCAGGCGGCGGTAACGGCCGAGGAGGTCAGCCGGCAGAGTACGGCCGACTTGGTCGACCGCCTCTTCGGTGGCAGCCTGGCCGACGCCGTCTGCCATCTGCTGGAGACGCAGGATGTGACCCTCGAGGAGTTGGAGCGGCTGGAGCGGTTGATCCAACAGCGGAAGCGGCAGTCGTGAGGCCGCTGGCTGGCTAACCTCTTTGCGCCACGGGATAACCCATGAGCAGCAGCTTCATGACCGCGGGGGCCTGGTGGGTCGAGCTTGCTTTGGTGATGGCGGCAGGCGCAGGGCTTGTGGTCGGTCTGGCGGCCGGGGCCAGCCGGTGGGCACGTTCCGGCCGGGGCCAGCAGGCCCTCTGGCGCGTCGGCCTTTCGGGCGTCTGGGGTTTGCTGCTTGTCGAACTGGTGGGGATCGGCCCGGCGCTTGGGGTATGGGTGCGGGCAATGCTCGGCCCAGGCCAATCGCTGCCGAGTACGCCGCCCCTGCAAACCCGATTGGTGGCCCAGCCGGTCTCTACCCACCCCGGGCGGGACAGCGCGCAAGACTCAGACCTTACCCATGCCGCTTCGCAAACCAAGGGTACGGCTTTGCCCGAAGCCATCCTGCACCATCCGGCTCAAGGCGCACCCGCCGCAGAGCCTACCACGAGGCTTTCGGATGCCAATCGCCAGCACCGCCGCGAGGCCTTTCCTGCCGGGCAGCCTGCCGCCCAAGCCGCCCAACAGATCGCTTCTTCGGCGCGGGTTGTTCCCCAAGGCGATCGGCAGCCTGCCCGGCCGGCGCCGGCTGCTTTGGCGGAGGTGCCGGGCAGCGTGGGCGCTGAGGCCGGGCACCTTGTACATCCCGGCCAGCTCGAACATCGCGACAGTAGCTGCACGGCGCAAACCGAGCCGCTGGCGGGCCCCGGCGATGTTCCCTCGGCTTTCGGTACCGAATCGCAAAGGCACGTAGAGCCGCCAACACCAGGTGCGCAACCTCCTTTGCAACGTATCGCGGATGGAGTATTGCACCTATACGTCGCCGCAGAGCCATACGGGGCTTGGCTGGCCCGGATCTGGGCCATCGGCAGCGCCCTACTGTTGGGGTGGACGGCCTGGAGCCGCTGGCTACTGGGCCGGTTGCGGACCGCATTGTCCCCCGTGCACTGGCCGGAGTTGGAAGAACGGGCCGGCCGGCTGGCACGGCAATTGGGCTTGCGCCGGCCAGTGGCCATCCTTGAATCGCCCAAAGTGGCCACCCCGGTGGCCTTTGGAGTCTTTCGGCCCGTGCTCGTGGTGCCGGCGGGTTTTGGGGCCGAGTTTAGCCAATCGCAGCAGGAGGCGATGCTGGCGCACGAGTTGGCGCACCTGGCCCGGCGCGACCCGCTGTGGCTTCTGTGGTGCGACGCCTTGTGCGCCGTGCTTTGGTGGCATCCGGCGGTGTGGTTTTTGCGGCACCGGCTTCGGGTGGCGTCGGAGTGGGCTGCCGACGAGGGCAGCCTGCTGGTCCCTGGCGGCCCGGAGCTGTTGGCCGGCTGCCTGGTCGGCCTGGCCCGCCGTACAGTGCGGGCACAGGTGTTGGGGTGGTTATCGGTCGAAGGGGGCGGGTTCCGCTCGGCGTTGGGGCGGCGGGTGGAACGGCTGTTGGGGCTTCGGACGGGGCAGGTCCGGCCGGGCCGGCGGAGCATCCGTGCGGCAATGCTGGCCGGCCTGGCAGTGTTGCTTGTGGTGGTCCCGGTTCTTTCCACGTCCTGGGTCCGTGCCCAGGCAGGTCTTTGGCAAGGAGAGACGACGATGAGTGTGCTACGAATGTCGTGGCAGCGATGGCTGGCCGCCTTGGCAGCGGCGGCTTTCTTGGGACCGGCGCCGGCCCCCGCGGTGGCGGCCGAACATCCCGATGCGCCCAGAGCGGTGGCGCCTAAGAAAGAGGATCCGCACGCCCCGCGGCTAAAGGATGCCCCTCGGGAAGGCGAGCACCGCCGCGCCGAGCGCGAAGGCCGGCCCGAGGAACCCCCTCCCCACCTGCGCGAACTCATGGAGCGCCACCGGCACCTGGAGGAGCAAGCCCGCGAGCTGAGCGCGGCCTTGGAGCGTGCCCGGCCCGATAGCGACGATGCCCGCGAACTCCGCGGCAAGCTGGAACGCATCAAGCGGGAGATGGAGGAGATCGCCCAGCAGCTTCGCCGCGGCCCTGGCCGGGGCGAGGGGGAGCGCCCGGCCGCCCGCCCACGCGGCGAGTTGCCCCCCGTCCCGCCCGAGTTGATCGCCGTCAGTTGGAGTAATCCGCCCGCGATCTTGCAGAGCGCTTGGAGCGTGCCCGGCCCGATAGCGACGATGCCCGCGAACTCCGCGAGGCCCTCGAGCGGGTCAAGCGAGAACTCCAGGAGGTGGCCCGCCACTTCCCGCCGCGTGGGGAGCGCCGCGAAGGCGGGATGCACCCCGAGTTGAGAAAGCTCCCGCCCGAGGAGCGCGAGCGCCGGATGCACCATCTCCGCGTCGCGGCCGAGAACCTCCGCGCAGCCGGCATGCCCGAGCTGGCCGAGCGGCTGATGCGTGAAGCCGAAGGCCGGCCGGGTGGCATCGGCCCGGTGCCGCCTGGCCCGCATTTCCCGGGCGGCCCCATGCCGCCAGAGGCCCCCGAACTGGCCCGGGCGGTCCGCGAGCTGACCGGCCAGGTGCAGCAGCTCCGCCGCGAGGTGGAGGAACTTCGCGCCCAGTTGCGCCGCTTGCAGCGAGAGGAACGCGAAGAACGCGAAAAGGAAAAGCCGCGGGAGAAAGAGCCGCCGCGGCGGTAAAGCGGCCGGACGCGCCGGAGGCGGACGCGACGGAGCGCGTCCCTCCAGGCCGCGCCCA